>DASYFZ010000551.1:0-2784 GCA_036000295.1 Solirubrobacteraceae bacterium | reverse complement strand
TGAGCCCGCGCTGCCGAGCGCCAGCTCGGGGACGCCGTCTCGCAGTGCCATCGTCGGCGCCATCATGCTCGGCAGCCGCCGGCCGGGCGGGTGCTGGTGGAATCCGAGCGGGTTGAGGTCCTGCTCGCCGAGCATGTTGTTGAGGTGCACGCCGGTGCCCGGGACCACGATCCCGGCGCCCTCGCCGTTGGAGCAGGTCACCGAGCACGCCCATCCCTCGCGGTCGAGCACGGCAATGTGGGTCGTCGATCCGAGCTGGCCGCTGCGGCCCAGGAAGCGGCGGACGAACTCGGGGTCGGCGAGCCCCTCCAGGAACTCCGGCGTGCGCTCCCTCTGGGTGCGCTCCATCACCTCCACGATCGCTTCGATCGTCGGCGGCCCGGGCGCGGCGTCGAGCAGCGCCAGCGCATGCGCGATCAGGATTCCGCCCGCCGATGGCGGCGCGTTGGTGACGACCTCGCGATCGCGGTAGCGGACGCGGATCGGCTCGCGTTGCACCACCTTGTAGGCGGCCAGGTCCTCGGCCGTCAGCAGCGCGCCCGCGCCGGACAGCCACTCGACGATCGCCGCTGCGATGTCGCCCGTGTAGAACGGCGCCGAGCCCTCCGCGCCGAGACGCTCGAGCGCGTCGCCGAGCTCGGGCTGGCGGATCTGATCGCCGGCCCGCAGCACCCGGCCCTCCGGCGCAAACAGCGCCCGGCTCTCGGCGGTCGCGGTCACGATCCCCTCGAGGATCTCGATCACGTACGCCTGCTCGGCGTTGAGCTCGACGCCCTCGCGCGCCAGCCGTGCTCCCGGCGCGACGAGGTCGGCGAGCGGCACGCTGGCAAAGCGGGCGGCGGCCTCGCACAGCCCGGCGGGGACGCCGTAGGTCCCGACCGACGCCTCGCCGATGTTGAACACCTGGATCGCGTCGCCGAACGACACGTCGATCGGCTCGAGCTCTCCGTGCGACGCGGGGTCGATGCCGCGGCCCGGAGCCTCGACGAAGAAGTCCAGCAGCGTCTGCGAGCCGTCGGGCGCAACGATCAGCATGTAGCCGCCCGCTCCCAGGCCGGTGAGCAGCGGCTCGCACGCGAACGACACGGCCATCGCCGCCAGCGCCGCGTCAACCGCGTTGCCCCCATCACGCAGCACGTCGGCTCCCGCGCGTGCGGTCCGCGGATGGCCGGCGGCCACAACGCCGAGCTGCTGCCCGGCCATCGGCCTCTATCTCCTGGGCATGAACTCCGGCACGTCGAGCTCCATGCTCGACGGCCTGCGCTCGCGCATGCGGCTCACACGAGGCTCGCCGGCGGGTTCACGCAGGTCCTCGGCGCGATTGCGCTGCTGCGACTCCCCGCGGTCGCCGCGACGCTGGCGACCGTTGTCATAGCCGGTCGCCACGACCGTGACCCAGACCTGGTCGTCGAGCTTCTCGTCGAGCATCGCGCCGAAGATGATGTTCGCGTCGGGATGGGCGGCCTCGGCGACCGCCTTGGCGGCCTCGTTGACCTCCCACAGCGACAGGTCACGACCGCCGGTGATCGACAGCAGGATCGAGCGGGCGCCCTCCATGCTGGTCTCGAGCAGCGGCGAAGCGACCGCCGCCTCGGACGCGTCGATCGCGCGGCGCTCGCCGACGCCCATCCCGATGCCAAGCAGCGCGTTGCCCGCGCCGGACATGATCGTGCGCACGTCGGCGAAGTCGAGGTTGATCAGCCCCGGCAGCGTGACCAGGTCAGAGATGCCCTGGACACCCTGGCGCAGGACGTCGTCGGCGACACGGAACGCCTCGACCATCGAGGTGTTGCGCTCGAGCACGGTGAGCAGACGGTTGTTGGGGACGACGATCAGCGTGTCGACCTCGTCGGCGAGCGCGGCGATTCCGGCCTCGGCCTGCACGCGACGCCGCGAGCCCTCGAACTGGAATGGGCGCGTGACGATCCCGACCGTCAGCGAGCCGAGCTCACGGGCGATCTGGGCGACGACCGGAGCCGCACCCGTGCCGGTCCCGCCGCCCGCGCCCGCGGCGATGAAGACCATGTCTGACCCTCGCAGCAGCGCCTTGATGCGGTCGTACTCCTCGCGCGCGGCCTGGCGGCCGAGATCGGGGTTCGAGCCCGAGCCGAGACCGCGGGTAACGGAGTCACCGATGTGCAGGGTCTGGTGGGCCGCCGACTGCTGCAGCGACTGCAGGTCGGTGTTGATCGCGATGAACTCGACGCCTGCGATCTGGGCCTCGACCATCCGGTTGACGGCGTTGACGCCGGCGCCGCCGACGCCGACCACGGTCAGGACCGGGCCTGCAGTACGCATCGATTCATCCGCCTGCGGCCTGGCATAGACGTCGGGCTCCGGCGGCCGCGCGGGCTCCTTGGGAGGAGCCAAGACGTTCTCTGGGATGTCGGCCGAGAAGGCGTGGCGCAGCCGCTCCTGGGGAGACGGGATCCGGCGCTCCGGCTCCTCCTCCGGCGGTGCGGGCGGAGGCGGCGTCTGCGCCTGCGGGGCCGCCGGAGGCTCCGGCTGCGATGCGTTGGGCTTCTCGGGCGCGACGGCGGTCGGCTCGCTCGGCGTCCGCGCCAACGGCTGACTCCCGGGCTGTCCGGTGTCCTCGGCGGTCTTGCGGAACAGGGCAGCGAGCGGTCCCTCGCGCATGCTCGCGCGTTTACCGGTTGGCATTTGAGAGGACCTCCTTCGCGAGCTGCCTGTAGGCGTGTGCGGCCAAGCCGTCGGGATCGTACTTCAGCACGGACATCCCTTTCACGGGCGCCTCCGCAAAACGCACGGTCTTGCGAATCCTCG
>DASYFZ010000507.1:0-3288 GCA_036000295.1 Solirubrobacteraceae bacterium | reverse complement strand
ACGACTGGTCGTCTCGATCGCCAAGAACTACCGCAACCAAGGCCTTCCGTTCCTGGACCTCATCCAGGAGGGGACGCTCGGCCTGGTCCGCGCGGCTGAGAAGTTCGACTACCGCAAGGGCTTCAAGTTCTCCACGTACGCGACCTGGTGGATCCGGCAAGCGATTGCTCGCGCCCTGGCAGACAAGGCCAGAACGATCCGGATCCCGGTGCACGTCGTCGAGAAGCTCAACAAGATCGGCCGCGCCGAGCGCAAGCTGGTCACCGAGCTCGGCCGCGAGCCGACGGCCGAGGAGATCGCGGAGGTCACCGGAATCGAGCCCGAGGAGGTCGAGTCGATCAAGCGCTCGGCCCAGGCTCCGGTGTCGCTGGAGAAGCCCGTCGGCGACGAGGAAGAGTCCGAGTTCGGGCAGTTCATCGCCGACGAGCGGGCCGAGTCCCCGTACGAGCGGGCCGCGGAGATCCTCACCAAGGAGGCGCTGCGCGAAGCGCTCGAGAACCTCAGCTACCGGGAGCGCCGCGTGCTGGAGCTCCGTTACGGGCTGGGCGGCGAGCACCCGCGCACGCTCGACGAGGTCGGACGCACGTTCAACGTGACGCGCGAGCGGATCCGTCAGATCGAGAACCAGTCGCTGAAGAAGCTTCAGTCGCTCGCAGAGGCGCAGAAGCTTCGGGACGTGGCCTAGCAAGCATTTCGGGCGACGGCCGCCGGTGAGATCTTCGCCGGCGGTCGCTGACCCTGTCCAGAAGGCCGTGGACCACTGTCCACATTTGCTCAAGCGCCGGCCTCGACGCGCCGATCTTCTGGGAGATGTTCGATCTCGAAGAGGCGCTCACCTACGTCGTCAAGCGCGACGGCTCGGACCTTCACCTGAAGGTCCCGTCGCGTCCGCTCGCGCGCATCCACGGTCAGCTCGTTCCGCTCGAGTACTACGACCCGATGAAGCCGGAGGACACCGAGCGCGTCCTGCAGGAGATGCTGGCCGACCACCACGACCGGATGGTCGAGTTCGACCGCGAGAACGAGGTCGACTTCGCGTTCGCGGTGCCGGGCCTCGCGCGCTTCCGAATCAACGCCTTCCGCCAGCGCGGCTCGGTCTCGATCGCCGCGCGCGTGATCGCACCGGTGGTACGGACGATCGAGGAGCTCGGGCTGCCCAACGTGATCGGCGAGATCGCCGACGAGGAGCGCGGACTGATCCTGCTGACCGGCACGACCGGTTCCGGTAAGTCGACGACGCTCGCGGCGATCATCAACCGCATCAACGAGACCAAGTCTCGCCACATCGTCACGATCGAGGACCCGATCGAGTACCTGCACCCCGACAAGAAGTCGATCGTCAACCAGCGCGAGATCGGAATGGACACGGCGTCGTTCAGCCGGGCCATGCGCCGCGTGTTGCGACAGGACCCGGACGTGATCCTGATCGGGGAGATGCGAGACGAGGAGACCGTCCGGACGGCGCTGTCGGCCGCCGAGACCGGCCACCTCGTGCTCTCGACCGTCCACACCCTCGACGCTCCCGAGAGCGTCAACCGAATCATCGACTTCTTCCAGCCGCACGAGCAGAACCAGGCTCGAGCGATGCTGGCGGGCACGCTGAAGGGCGTCGTCTCCCAGCGTCTGGTCCCGACGCCCGACGGCAACAGCCGGGTCGCCGTCTGTGAGATCCTGCGGATGACCGGCCGCGCCCGCGACATGATCACCGACCCCGAGCAGACGGGTCGTCTGCGCGAGGTGATCGCCGAGGGCGAGTTCTACGGGATGCAGACGTTCGACCAGGCGCTGTTGCGTCACTACCAGGCCGGGCGCGTCTCGCTCGAGGATGCCCTGCGCGTGTCGACCAGCCCGCATGACTTCAAGCTGCTGGTCGCCGGCGACGGCCGTACCGCCACGTCGATGGAAGACATCGTCTCCGACCAGAAGTCGTCGCTGCGTCCCGTTGAGTTCCCGGCGGGCGGTGGCTCGGACAACGGCGACGGCGACGGCGACGGCGATAGCTCAGCTCAGCCGCGCCCAGCAGAGCACACCTCTCCGCCGGGCGGACCTGGCCGGGCGGCCAGCTCCACGCCGCCGCCGTTCGCGGCCTAGAGCCGTCCTGGCCCCACCCATTGCTGGGCATCGCTTTGCTTCAGTTCGTAAAGCATTGCGCTAGACTCGACCTTCTGATGGCGTCACAAGACACATGTCCCGTCTGTGCGACCGCCGAAGTGGTGTGCGGCAAGTGGACCCTACTCGTGATCCGTGACCTCGCCGAGGGCCGTTCGCGGTTCTGCGAGCTCGAGCGGTCCCTGCAGGGAATCAGCCCGCGCACGCTGTCGCTGCGGCTGCGCGCGCTCGAAGAGGAAGGCATCCTCGAGCGCCAGACGTTCCCCGAGGTCCCGCCGCGTGTCGAGTATGCCCTGACCGAGAAGGGCATGGCGCTCGTGCCGCTGATCGAGGACATGCGCGCCTACGGCCTGCAGTGGCTGCTGGGTCCCGGCTGCGACGACGACGCTGTTGCCGACGAGCCGCTCGAAGTTCGCGAGCCGCTCACCGCAGCCGGCGTCTGACCTGCCGCAGCGGTGCGAATCGCGCTCGCCGCGGATGAGCTGACCGGCGTCGCCGAGGCGCTGCCCGACGAACTGCGCCGCCGCGGCCACGAGCCGATCCTCCACGGCGCCTACGACGAACGCGAGCGCCCCGACTGGGCATGGGCGAGCGAAGCCGCCGCGCGCGACGTCGCCGATGGCCGTGCCGAGCAGGCGATCGTGGCGTGCTGGACGGGCACGGGCGCATCGATCGCCGCCAATAAGGTCGCCGGGATCCGGGCGGCGCTGTGCGCCGACGCGCCTACCGCCGACGGCGCGCGCAAGTGGAACGACGCCAACGTGCTGGCGCTGAGCCTGCGCACCACCTCGCACGCCGAGCTCGAGGAGATCCTCGACGCGTGGTTCGCGGGTGCCCCGAGCACCGACGCAGACGACGTCGAGAACGTCGCGCACCTGTCTGACCTCGAGCGCTGACGAGGCTGCAACTTCGCGTTCGCCGTAGAGGATCGGCACTCGCCGGGACGAATCGGCGGGCGTGCACAACACCACGCTCCACGCGACGCTCGAGGCGTTCGCAGCCGACGCGGCCGGGCAGCTCACAGCCGAGACGGCCGGGGGCGCCGAGATTCCGTTCGAGGTCGTCGAGGAGCCGGGGGCGCGTGCGTCACTGTATTGCTACCGGCCGCTGACCGGCGCGTTCATCCGGGAGCGCCTGGGGATGCTCGCAGCGCTGCCGACATACGCGCCGGCAGCCCGC
>DASYFZ010000493.1:0-1771 GCA_036000295.1 Solirubrobacteraceae bacterium | reverse complement strand
GCGCACGGCGCGAGCAGATCGGTCACGGCCTTGGCGTCCGTGCGCGACAGCGGCTCGAAGAGCAACTGGTTGAGACCTCGATGTGACCGGGGAACACCTTCGCGAGCAGCGCCCGTCCTGTATCGGGGATCGTGACCGTCGCGACCCGCTCCTCCTGCAGGGAGCGGGCGCGCGCATCACCAGGCCCCGCGCATTCATCAGATGCTTCGGATCCAAACAGACAACGACCATCAGAAACGGAGACTCCCCATGAAGGCAATGCGTTTCCACGAGTACGGCGGCCCCGACGTCCTCCGCTACGAGGACGTCGAGCAGCCCAGCCCCGGCGCCGGCGAGGTGCGCCTGCGCGTCGCCGCAACCTCGTTCAACGGCGTCGACGCCGGGATCCGCGGCGGCTACCTGCAGGGCCCCTTCCCGGTGACGCTGCCCCACACGCCGGGCATCGACGTCGCCGGCACGGTCGACGCGCTCGGCGAGGGCGTCGAGAACGTCACGGTCGGCGACGCGGTCGTCGCCTTCCTGCCGATGACCGCCCCCGGTGCGGCGGCGGAGTTCGTGATCGCGCCGGCCGAGGTCATCGCGGCGGCGCCGACGAGCATCCCGCTCCCGGACGCCGCGGCATTGCCAATAGTCGGCCTCACGGCGCGGCAGGCGCTCTTCGACGACGGGGCGCTCCAGGAGGGGCAGCGCGTGCTGATCAACGGCGCCGGCGGCGCCGTCGGTGGCTACGCGATCCAGCTGGCCAAGCGGGCCGGCGCGCACGTGATCGCCACGGCCAGCGCCCGCAGCGCCGAGCGGGTCTGGTCCGCGGGCGCCGACGAGGTCATCGACCACACCGACAGCACCGTGGCCGACGCGGTGGCCGAGCCGGTGGACGTGCTGCTCAACCTCGCGCGGATCGCCCCGGAAGAGCTGGTCGCGCTAGCCGCCCTCGTCAAAGACGGCGGCGTCGTCGTCAACACGGTGCCGACGATCGACACGCCCGCCGACGAGGAGCGCGGCGTGCGCGCTGTCGGAGTTTTCGTCCGCAGCGACGCCGAGCAGCTCTCGCGGCTGGTGGCGCTGGTCGACAGCGGCGAGCTGCGCGTCGACGTCGCGGAGCGCGTCCCGCTAGCCGACCTGGCCGACGTCCACGCCAAGGCCGACGCCGGCAATCTCTCCGGCAAGGTCGTCGTCGTGGTCGACAACAGCAACTAACAGCGAGGTGCCATCAACACCATGTCTGTGGCCTTCGATTCTGAGATCGCCGCCGCGCCATGTGGGAGCCGATCATCGGCGCGGCGAGCACCGCCCAGCCGATCCCGGCCGACGTGACCACGACCGAGCACCGCGCGACCGCCGACGACCAGCTCGCTGCCGCTATCGGATCCAGGCAGCCACGCCCGAGCCCGGACGGACGATGCCCGCCCGAACACAAGAGCAGGGCTCGACCGGGCGGAGGGTGAGCGCCCTGCTGCTCGCCAAAGGTGCGCATCCCCCGGCCGTCGCCTGCCCGGCGCCGTGGCCGGCGCGCCGGCGGCAGGCCGGGCACGAGCTCTACAAGCACCGAAAGGCGACCGTCGAGCCGGTCTTCGCGCAGAACAAGTTCAACCGCAACTTCCGGCGGTTCCAACGACCAGGCAGAGCCGCGGCACGCTCGGAGTGGCGACTGCAGGCTTCCGTCCACAACCTCCTGAAGCTCCACAGCCACTGGATAACCCCCGCGGCCGCCTGACGGAGATCTGGCCTCAGATCACCGACTCCGCGTTCGTTCGAAAGTCACGGTGAATCC
>DASYFZ010000468.1:0-6797 GCA_036000295.1 Solirubrobacteraceae bacterium | reverse complement strand
GTGGGACGGCATTCACGGCGAGAAGCACTCGGGGTTCGGCCAGCACAAAGGAAGGCGACCCGGGGCCGCCTCCGCCGCCGCCACGCTCACTTGCTGGCGAGCAACGCGGTCAGGAACAGGATCAGGAAGTGAAACGACTGGTCCATGGCCGCCCCAAGGGACGGGTTGGCCCCGATGTCGGCCTTCTTGACCGCTCGCGCGTAGGCGGCGAGCAGGCTGCCGTCGTCCTGGATCACGTGCGGAATGAAGATCACGAACGCCAAGCCAACGCAGGCCCAGACGCTGAGGCTGTCCGACAGCCAGATCAGCGCGGGGACAAAGGTCAGCGTGTAGGTGGTGACGTGGGAGAACAGCGCCCGGCGCATCTCGCGCGTACCCCGCAGGCCGCCGCGCTTGTGCATCGCCTGCCAGTCGGTCTGGATCAGGTAGTCACCGACGAGGTGAGACACCACGAACACGGCATAGATCTCGACCCACGGCATAACGGGTCAGCGCCTGGCGCCGCGCTCGTCTGGCTCAAAGTCTCCAGCCGTCGCGCGGAGCTGGAGCTGCTCCTCGGCGCGAAGGATGTGCACGACCGCGTTGATCTGCGCGAGGTGGGTGAACGCCTGGGGGAAGTTGCCGAGATGACGCCCGGTCGCGGCGTCGATCTCCTCGGCATACAACGCCAGCGGGCTGGCGAACGACAGAAGCTTCTCGCATAGCCCGCGAGCGCGCGCGAGCTCACCGACCTCCACCAGCGCCGACACCAGCCAGAACGAGCAGATCGTGAATGTGCCCTCCTCGCTGGCGAAGCCGTCGTCGGTGGCGTCGACCCGGTAGCGCAGGACCAGATCGTTCTCGGTCAGCTCGTCGGCGATTGCGAGCACGGTCGCTCGGACGCGGGGATCATCGGGCGGAAGGAACCGAACCAACGGCATCAAGAGCAGCGACGCGTCGAGCGCATCGGTGTCGTAGTGCTGAACGAACACACCTCGCTCGTCGACGCCGTTCTCACAGATGTCGGCGTGCATCTCCTTCGCGGCCTCCTGCCAGCGATCGGCGGTCGCGTGGTCTTCGCGAATCCGCGCCAGGCGCGCCCCGCGGTCAGCCGCCACCCAGCACATGAGCTTCGAGGAGGTGAAGTGCTTGGGATCGCCGCGAACCTCCCAGATGCCGCGGTCGGGCTCGCGCCAGCGCTCCAAGGCCCGCCCCACCTGGCGCTTGATGATCGGCCACAGGCGGTCTGGCAGCTGGTCGCGCGACCGGGTGTGCAGATAGATCGAGTCGAGCACCGCGCCCCAGACATCGTGCTGGTCCTGGTTGTAGGCGCCGTTGCCGATCCGAACGGGCCGCGAGTGCTCGTAGCCGGTCAGGTGCTCGAGCTCCTGCTCCTCCAAGCGCTTCTCGCCGCCGATCCCGTACATGATCTGGAGCTGGGCCTCCTCGTCTTCAGCCATGTCGGCGACGAAGTAGAAGAAGTCGTTGGCCTCCTCGTCGAAGCCCAGCGTGTACAGCGCCCACAACATGAACGTGGAGTCGCGGATCCACGTGAACCGGTAGTCCCAGTTGCGGTCGCCACCCGGCGCCTCGGGCAGAGACGTGGTGCTCGCGGCGACCACCGCTCCCGAGGGGGCATAAGTCAGGCCCTTCAGCGTGAGCGCGCTGCGCTGCAGGTAGGAGCGCCACGGGTGATCGGGGAACGTGCCGTGCTTGAGCCACTCCTGCCAGAAGTAGCTCGTTCGCGCCAGCCACTCGGCGGCCTCGTCGTAGGTCTGTGGAAGCCCGTGGTCCGACCAGCCCAGCGCGACGAACGCCTTGTCGCCCGCTCGCATTGTCGTCCGTGCCCGCGCGCGTGGCCCCTCGAAGCCCAGGCGCAGATCGGTCACCAGGTGCAACTCGAGGGGCATCCCCTCAGACCACGCCCGCGCCTCTCCGTACCCGGAGCCCGTGTACTCCCAGTCCGCGGCGAGGCCGCCGTAGTCGAACGCCGGCTCGCAGTCGAGCTTCATCTCCGCCGATCCCTGCACGCACTCGATCAGGCGCAGCATCACGTGGTCGGCGTCGTGATCGGTCGGCGAGCGGCGGTGGCTGTGGGATCGCTCGGTGTCGTGATGCCACGGTCCGATGCTCAGCGCGTCGCGCACGATCACCCAGCCCATCCGCGTCTCCCACGTGGTCTCCAGGACCATCGTTCCCGGCAGATAGCGCCGGGCCGCCGGGACATTCACGTCGGCCGGACCGATCCGGAAGCCGCCCGCGTCGCGATCGAGGATCGAGCCGAACACGCTGGGCGAATCCATCCGCGGCAGGCACATCCATTCGACGTTGCCGCTGGGTGCGATCAACGCGGTGCTTTCGCAATCAGACAGGAACGCGTAATCGCCGATCGGCGGGAACGCGCTGATCCGGACCCCGTGATCTTGCGAAGCCCCCTTCATCCGTGGCGCTCGATTCTGCTGTGGTCGTTCATACGTGTCAAGGTATGCTCGGGCGGTTGCGGTGAGGGCACAGGAGGCGAGGTGGACGAACGGATACAGCTCACATCGATCGATGTAATTGCTTCGGCGCTCGAGCCGATCGGTCCTGCACTCAGTCGAGTCAGCTCGCCCGACGGCGCCGTGACACTCATGCTCTCAGACATCGCCGATGCGGAAGCGGCGGCCGAGCGCCTGGGTCCGGAACGGTGGGAGCGACTGCTGGCCGACCATCGCGTGCTGGTCGAGCAGCTCGTCTCTCATCACGACGGCACGATCATGAAGTTCGAGCGCGACGGGTTCCTGGCGTCGTTTACCAGCGCCCAGGCCGGGCTGCATGCGGCGATGGAGCTACAGCGGACGTTCAGCAGCGACAACGGAGCGGCGAGCGAGCTCGCGATCCGCGTCGGCGTGCACTCGGGGTTCGTTATCGCCAACCCCGACCAGCTGATGGGGCGAAACGTCGTACTGGCGGCCCGCATCGCCTCAAAGGCCAAGGCCGGCGAGATCCTCGTCTCCTCGACGCTGAAGGAGTACACCGAGGGCGACCCCAGTCTGCGCTTCGAGGAGCACGGGGAGTACCACTTCAAGGGCCTGCACGGCGAGCACACGGTGTACGCCGTGAATTGGCGCTGACGCCGATCAGTCCTGCGAAAGCGTCACGCCGGCGGCATCGGCGAGCAGCCGGACGTACTCGCCCGCGCTGGCCGGACGCTTGTCGGGGTCCTTCTCCATCGCGGTCAGCAGCGCCTGCTTGACCTCCGGCGTCAGATCGCTACGTAGCTCGCTTGGGTCGCGCGGCGGATCCTGCAGGTGGGCCCACAGGACGCGCATACCTTGGACGTCGGCGAACGGGGGCTGCCCGCACAGCGACTCGTAAACGCAACAGCCCAGCGCGTAGATGTCGGTCGCCGCCGTCACGGCCTCGCCCCGGATCTGCTCGGGGGCCATGTAGTCCATCGACCCGAGCGCTTGGCCCGGCAGCGTCAGCATGCTGCCTTGCGTGTCCTTCGCCAGGCCGAAGTCGGTGATGTAGGCGGTCCCGTTGCCGTCGAGCAGGATGTTGGCCGGCTTGACGTCGCGGTGGACCATGCCTGCCGCCCAGAGCGCTTCCAGCCCGGAAGCCACGTCGGAGCTGATCTGGATCGCGGTCGGCACATCCAGCGGACCGTTCTCCTTGAGGCGCTGATCGAGCGAGCGGCCCTCGATGAACCTCTGCGCCATGTATGGATGCCCTTCGTGCTCGCCGGTCGAAACGACCGGCACCACGTGGGGGTGCTTGACGGTCTGGGCGATCCTGGCCTCTCGTGAGAACCGCCGGCGGAACGTCTCGTCACGCGCAAAGTCGCCCTTGACGAGCTTCAGCGCGACGCGCGTACCGTCGGGTCCGGTGGCGGTGTAGACCTTGCCCATTCCCCCCTCGCCGAGGAGGTCGTCGACGTGGTATTCGCCGATTTGGGTTCCGATCCATGGGTCGGTCATGGCTCGCTCATGCTCTACGTCGTGGACAGCTTCCAAAGGTGTATCGGATACGCGGATCTGGCGCGCCGTGCCCCGGCACCGCTCTGGTCGTCCCAGCGGACGCCGGCACTCAAGTCTTGTCGCGTTCCGATGCGGTGAGGATATGCAAGCGCCGCCCCCCTGGCAAGCGTCCCGGGCGACAGTACAATCCGCCAGGCATTGCTAGAAGCGGGCGCGATCCTTGCCGGATACCAAATCGACGGCGTGCTCGGAGACGGGGGCATGGGCACGGTTTACCGTGCCACGCAGCTTTCGCTCAAGCGACCCGTCGCGCTGAAGGTCCTCGCGTACGAGCTCGGCAACGATCCCGGATTCCGGGCTCGCTTTGAGCGCGAGGGGCAGGTCCAGGCCGCGCTGGACCACGACCACATCGTGTCGATCTATGAGGCCGGGCAGACCGACTACGGGATGTTCATCGCGATGCGGCTCATCCAGGGCCCGACCTTGAAGGACCTGATCTTCAGCCGCGAGCTCGATCCCCGCCGCACGCTGCGGCTGCTGGCTCAGGTCGCGCACGCGCTCGACGCCGCCCACGACGCGGACCTGATCCACCGTGACGTCAAGCCCCAGAACATCCTGATCGGGCCGGGCGACCACGCCTATCTGGCCGATTTCGGGCTGATCAAGGCTGTCGACGACCACGGGCCGCTGACCGGAACGGGCCAGTTCATCGGGACGATCGACTACGTCGCCCCCGAGCAGATCCAGGGCGATCCGGCCACGGCGACGAGCGACTGCTACGCGCTGGCCGGCGTCCTGTTCGAGTGCCTGACCGGCCAGGTTCCGTTCCTGCGGCCGAACGAGGCCGCGACACTTCATGCCCATGTGCTCCAGCCCCCGCCGAAGATCTCAGAACTGAGGCCGGACCTGCCGCCCGAGCTCGACGACGTGATCGCCCATGGCATGGCCAAGGACCCGACGGCCCGCCCGGCTACCGCCGCGGAGCTGATCATGGAGGCGCAGCGCGCGCTCGGCTCGTGGTCCCCGCACAAGGACTCTCAGCTTTATCCAGCCCCAGGAGGAGTCTCGCCCGACCGAGACCAGGCCACGCGAGTTCGCAGCCGCCCGCCCCGTTGATCGGACGTATGTCCAGGGGTCGTGTTTGGCCGGTTTGCGCAGGAAAGACCGGCTGGTACAATGTTTCCCGCGGGCAGTACTTGCCATGGGGGTGGCACGGATGAGGCAGGATCAAGGTGGGTTTGTTGCAACACTCGACAGGGTGAACGAGCCCAGAACCGCATCGCAGGTGCTTGGCCGGACCCTGAAGGACCGGTACAAGGTTCTCGACCCGATCTCCGCGGGTGCGATGGGGGCTGTCTACCGCGCCCAGGACATGGAGACGGACGCCCTGGTGGCGCTCAAGCAGTGCTCGGACCCCCACCACGACGCGCGCTTCGAGGTCGAGGCCCGCCTGCTCTCGAGCCTCCAGCACCCGCGTGTCGTCCGCATCATCGACCACTTCTCGACGCGCAGCGGCCAGTACCTCGTGATGGACCTCGTCAAGGGACGAGACCTGGGCATGCTGATCAAGCAGCACGGCGATCCCGGCCTCCCCCTGGACCAGTCGGTGGAATACGTTCGCCAGACCTGCGAGGCGCTCCAGTACGTGCATGACCAGCAGATCGTGCACCGCGACGTCAAGCCCCAGAACATCATCCTCGCCGAGGACGGCATCGTGCTCGTGGACTTCGGAATCGCTCGCGTGATTGACGAGGAGGAGCAGCAGGGGACCGTCGGAATCGGAACCCCACGGTTCATGGCGCCCGAGGTGTTTGCCGGCGGCCAGGTGTCGCCGCGCAGCGACGTGTTCAGCGTCGCGGCGACGCTGTGGACGCTGATCGCGGGGCGCCCGCCGGTTTATGCCGACCCCACCAAGCTTTCGAGCATCAACCCCGAGGTCACTCCCGAGCTCGAGCGCACGGTCGCTGCCGGGCTCGAGATGATTCCCGAGCGGCGGGTCGCCTCGGTGGCGGCGTTCGCCATGGCGCTCGGCGCGCCGCTGCGGACCGAGACAGGGGTTTCGCTCGCGGTCTCGATCGAGGACACCGACGCGTCTCGCACGCTCATGGAGGCCGTCGTGCACACCGCCGCCGGCGTGTTCGGCGCCGCCGCGGCGTCGATCTCGCTGATCGACGAGACCACCAGCGAGCTCGTCTACCAATCTGCTTGGGGCGCGGGTGCGCGCGAGATCGTCGGCGTCAGGCTGCCGCCCGGCACCGGGATCGCCGGCCAGGTGGTCGAGACGGGCTCGCCCGAGGCCGTTCCGGACTGCCGCACGGACCCGCGCTTCGCCGCGCGGATCGCGGCCGGAACCGGCTACGTCCCGTACACGATGTTGATCGTGCCGCTCCTGCGGCGCGGCCATTCGATCGGCGCCCTGTCGATCCTCGATCGACGCGACGGCCGCGGTTACCGCCAGGACGACATCGAGCCCGCGGCGCTGTTCGCCGACCTCGCTGTCAAGGCGCTCGACGTCAGCCCGAACTCGTTCACGAGTCTCGGCATGACGCGCTTCAACTAGTTCCGCCCGCCAGATAGGCGAGGCGAGCACATTTGCCGCAGGGAGCACCGGCTCCGGCGCGATCCACCCCGGCGAGTAGGCGATTAGCAGGATTTATGAGAATTTGAGGTGCGCTAAGAGACTTCGACCCAGAACGGGCATCGATAGGTAGGTTCTCGTCGAGTTACGAGGGTTTGCATAGCTTTGGAGAGTCCTGTACGGTCGGTCCGGGCTTGCGGCCGGCGAGCCAAACCAAGGAAAACGTAGGGGCAACGGGGGTGTCGGTAATGCCAAGGCCGTTTAGCAGGCTGAGGCCGTTT
>DASYFZ010000448.1:0-2244 GCA_036000295.1 Solirubrobacteraceae bacterium | reverse complement strand
CCGAATCTTGCTAACCAGAGCGCGTTCTCGACGGCTGGCCCCGCGTCGAGCTGCGCCCTGCTCGTGGCGAGAAGGAGGACGCGACCGAATTGCAGGGTCTGGGCCTGCGTTCTGGTGAGCAGGGGTGTGGAAACGGCGTGCAATTCGAGTAGCTGTTCCGGCACGCCTTTCGCAGGGGAGGCTGTGTTCGTGGCACCCACATTCCCGCAAGATCCTGCGTCCTGCTTGAGGGCGTGACGCGGGAGGTCTGTCGATACCGAGTCGCCGTGCCGTCCACGCCTGATGAGTTCCCCCACGCTCGGCGCGCCGTATGGGCTTCCTCGCCCGCTCCGGGTGTGCTACGGACTTTCGGCCGCGATCGGTGGTACGGGCTCCTGGCGCGGGATCCGGAGGGCGACGCGCGTCCAGTTGGGCATCCACCAGTTGGCATCGCCGAGCAGTCGCATCAGAGCGGGTACGAGTAGCGCGCGGATGACGGTGGCGTCGAGGATGATTCCGGCGGCGAGGCCGATCGCGAGTGGTTTGACCTCGTAGCCTGGGCTGGTGGAGAGGACGAGGAAGGCGAACATGAGAATCAGGGCGCCGCTGGTCACCAGTTTGCCGGTGCGCGCGAGGCCGAGCTCGATCGCCCGGTCAGTGGAGCCGGTCTCGTCGTAGGCCTCGCGCATGCGGCTGATCATGAACACCTCGTAGTCCATCGAGAGTCCGAACAGGAAGGCGAAGATCATCACCGGGATCCAGGCGGTGATCGACTGGGTCGCCGCGATGTTCCACAGCGAGGAGCCGTGCCCTTGCTGGAAGATGAACACGACAATCCCGAAGGCAGCGGCGAGAGAGAGCAGGTTCAGAACCACTGCCTTGATCGCCAACACGATCGAGCGAAACGCCCGGGTGAGCAGGATCAGCGTCAGGATCATCACGAGGGCGAGCACGTAGGGGAAGCTGCCGAACAGGGCGTGGAGGAAGTCGCGGTCCACCGCAGCAACGCCGGTCAGCGTGCCGCCCGTCCCCTGGAGCGCGGTGTCGGCGCGGTCGACGATCGCCTGGATGCCGGGGGCGGCACCGTCGGTGGCGGCGAACGCCTCGACGAGGGAGTTCGGCCCGCGGTGCCATGTCGAAGGCGCGGTCGCTCCGACCACTCCTGGCACGAGGCGGAGCTTGGCGGCCACCTGCTGGGCGTTGGCGCCGTGCTCGACGAGCACGTCGAGGGGCTTCATCACGCCGGGAGTGATCCGGGCCGCGGCGAGCTGCTCGCGACCGGCAATCGCGGTCCCGGTGCCGGGGAAGTTCTTCAGCTGCGCCTCGTTGGGGTTCAGCTGCGTCCCCAGCCCCGCGAGCACCCCGACGATGAGCAGGCCAAGCGCCGCGGCAGGTACCGGGCGCCGCAGCACGACACGCGCCCAGCGCCCCCAGGCCCCGTCTTCGGGATGGCCGTGGTCGACGAACCGGCGTGGCATCACACGAACGCTGTTGATCCGCTCGCCGAGCACAGCCAGCATCGCCGGCAGCAGCGTGAGGGAGGCGAGTACCGAGACGACGGGGATCAACATGCCGCCCAGGCCCATCGAGCGCAGCAGAGGCAGCGGCAGGACGATCAGCGACAGCAGACCAAGCGCCACCGTCGAACCTGACACGATCACCGCGCGTCCGGCGTGGGTCATCGTCTCCACGAGCGCCGTCTCGACGTCGTTGCCTTCGCGGAGCTCGTCGCGGAAGCGGAAGATCATCAGCAGGGCGTAGTCGATCGCGACACCGAGCCCGACGAGCGCGATCAGGAACTGCACGATGATCGAGACATTGGTGACGTATGTCAGCGCCCACACGAGAGAGAAGGTGTTGAGGATCGCGGCGAGCGCGATGGCCATCGGCATCAGCACCGCCGGCAACGTCCCGAACACGAACAGCAGGACGATGACCGCGCCGAGTCCTCCGATCATTGCTTCCAGTAGGACGCTCGACCCCCCGCCCGAACCATGGGTACTCGCTTCCTCGAGCGCGTCGTGGCCCGTCACGTTGACGGTGATCCCGGCCGGGAGGCCGGAGGCAGCCGCGGCGCGCATCGTCGCTGCGCCGCTCTTCTTATCCAGCCCCCCTGGGCCGGGTGGGTAGACCTCTTCAAAGGTCGTGTGCCGGTCGCGCGAGACGTAGAGAGGGCTGCGCGTGGAGAAGTACGAGCTCGTGCGCGCGCCGGGCATCGTCGCCGCGGCTCGCTGCATCGCCCGCTCGATCGCGCGGCTCCTCGTC
>DASYFZ010000438.1:0-18673 GCA_036000295.1 Solirubrobacteraceae bacterium | reverse complement strand
GACACTGATAGACAAATCGTTGCGCTGCTGCGAGAAGACGCCCGGCGCTCATACCTCGACATCGGGCGGCACGTGCACCTGTCGGCGCCGGCCATCAAACGGCGGGTGGACAGGCTCGAGCGCGACGGCGTGATCCTGGGCTACACGGCGATCGTCGACCCGCGGGCGTTCGGCTGGAACGCCGAGGCGTTCGTCGACATCTACTGCGAGGGCGACGTCACAGGCGAGGCAATCAAGCGGGCCGTGCAAGGCGAGCCCGGCGTCGTGTCCGCCCACACCGTGGCGGGCGAGGCCAGTGCGCTGCTGCACGTGCAAGCGGAGGACACCAAGCGGCTGGAGCAGGTGCTCGAGCGCATCCGTGCGGCGCGCGGCGTCACGCGCACCGTCACCGAGGTGGTGCTGTCGACGCTGTTTACGCGCTAGGAGCTAGGACCCGAACCCGACGCGATGCTCTTCGTGCTCGACGAGCACGTAAACGATGCTGCCCAGTGACAGCGCGACCGTCCCGTCTTCAGCGGTCAGCTCGTGCCAGCCGTCGCCTCCCAGCGCGCCCCGGAGCTTGGACAGCTCGTCGGGGCCAACGCGCGCGGACAGCACCTGGCCGCCGTCGAAACCGATGTTGACCTTCTGTGGCTTGTCGTTGCTGGGCATGTCGGTTCAGTGATCTCCGGCGGGTTGCACGATCTCGGTGAGCACTCCGCCCGTGGAGGACGGGTGGACAAATGCTACCCGGGAGTTGCGGATTCCGGTTCGCGGCTGCTCGTCGATCAGGCGCATCCCGGCTTTGGCGAGGGTGGCCAGGGCGTCCTCGACGGACTCCACGCGGTACGCCACGTGGTGCAGGCCCGGACCCTTACGGGCCAGGAACTTGCCGACGGCCGTGTCGGGACCGAGCGGCGACAGCAGCTCGATGTGGGATTCGCCGACGTCCAGCAGCGCCGCCTCGACGCCCTGCTCGGTGACCGTCTCGCGATGCACGAGCGGCATCCCGAGCGTGTCGCGGTAGAGCGTCAGCGCGGCTTCGAGGTCCTCGACGGCGACGCCGACGTGATCGACTGCGGTGAACATCGAGCCCGCAGGCTAGTGAACTAATGCTGACCGGGGCGTCCCGCGGGCTTTACCGCGGTGGCTGCCGCGACAGACAGCTGGCCGATCCGCGGCGGCGCGGCGCGCGGGACCTCGGACATGATGCGGTCAATGTCGCGGCGCTCGAGGATCTCGTTGGTGAGCAGCAGCGCCGCGAGCTCGTCGAGTTTGTCGCGGTGTCCGTCGAGGATCTTGGTGGCGCCGCGGAACGCTTCGTCGGCCAGGTCCTTGACCTCCTGGTCGCGAAGCCGGCGGCTCGACTCCGAGGCGCCCTCGTCGATCGCACGCAGCGACGTCACCTCGGTGCCCATCGCGTACTGGTGGATCATGTCGTGCGCGATCTCCGCAACCCGCTTGAGGTCATCCGAGGCGCCCGTGGTGATCGAGCCGAACACGAGCTGCTCGGCGGCACGCCCGCCCAGGAGCATCGTCATGAAGTCGATGAGCTCCTCGCGGGTCTTCAGGTAGCGGTCCTCCTCGGGGAGGTTCAGCGTGTAGCCCAGCGCACGGCCGTGGGGCACGATCGAGATCCGGTGCACACGGTCGACGGACGGCAGCAACTCGCCGCATAGCGCATGACCCGCCTCGTGGTAGGCCACGACGCGCTTCTCGTGGTCTGAAAGCGCGCGGCGGGATTGCATGCCGGCAACGACGCGCTCGAGCGCGCAATCGAAGTCCTTCATCGAGACCGCGTTGGAGTCGCGGCGGGCGGCGAAGATCGCGGCCTCGTTGCAGATGTTGGCCAGGTCGGCCCCGGTCAGCCCGGCAGTCTGGCGCGCCAGCAGCGGCAGGTCGACGGTCACGTCGAGGGGCTTGTTGCGGGAGTGCACCTGGAGGATGCGCTCGCGCCCGACGACGTCGGGAGGCGAGACAAAGATCTGGCGGTCAAAGCGGCCGGGGCGCAGCAACGCCGGGTCGAGCTTGTCGAGCAGGTTGGAGGCGGCGATCACGACGACCTCCTTGTGGGTCGTGAAGCCATCCATCTCGACCAGCAGCTGGTTCAGCGTCTGGTCGCGCTCGCCGGAGATGTCAAACCCGCGGTGGCCGCCGACAGCGTCGAGCTCGTCGATGAACACGATCGCGGGCGACTTCTTGCGCGCGGCCTTGAACAGGCGCCTGATCCGGGCGGCGCCAAGGCCGGCGAACATCTCCACGAAAGAAGCGGCCGACTGGGAGAAGAACGTGGCGCCGGACTCGTGAGCGACCGCCTTGGCCAAAAGCGTCTTGCCGGTGCCGGGCGGCCCGTGCAGGAGGATCCCCTTGGGCACGCGCGCGCCGATCTGGCGAAAGCGCTTGGGGTCCTTCAGGTACTCGACAACCTCTCGCAGCTCGTCCTTTGCCTCGTCTGCGCCGGCGATCTCGGCCCAGCCGATCTGCGGAGCGGAGTCCGGCTTGATCTGCTTGGGGTTGGTGCGCGGCATCAGCCGCATCAGCGAGAAGACCGCGAGCACCAGCAGCCCCATGAAGATGATGGGGAGCCAGTCGTGAAGCCAGGAGTAGGCGTCGGTATAGCCGAGGAAAGTGGCGAGAGTCATGCCGCTTCCCTCTCATCGGCACCCAGGGGCCGCTACTCAACCTTCTCTAGACGAGGGTTCGGCATGTACCGCCGTCCGGCCTTTGCGCGCGGCCTACCGTTGACCCGCACGATGTCGGCGGTGTAGTCGTTGTCGCCCCGGATCAGCGACGAGCCTACGCCGTAGGCGTCCACCGGGATGCCGGCGCCCTCGAACTCCCGGATCCGGTCGACGGTGAACCCTCCGCTGGCGACGATCCGGACGCCCTCGAAACCCGCCTCGTCGAGCGCCGAGCGCACGTTCTCGACCAGGCGCGGATTGACGCCCGTCGGCTTGAAGCCGCCCATCTCCTCGAACAGCGAGCGGTCGACCAGGTCCTCGGAGGTGTCGAGGCGCACGCCCCACAGCTTCGGGCCCAGCGCCGAGGCCACTTCGAGCGCCGTACGCACTGAGTCGTTCTCGAAGTCGACCAGCACCGTGATGTTCATCTCGGAGTGGAAGCGGTCGGCGAACACGGTCGCCGCCTTGACGGTGTCGCCGTCGTAGGCCGCGATCAGGCCGTGCGGCACGGTGCCGATGCCACGACCGCCCCACCACGACGCCTGCGCGTCGGTGGACACTCCGATCGCTCCCGCGACGTGAGCGCTCCAGCCGTCGCCGGTCTGCACCAGCCAGTGATCGTGGCGGGCCGGGAAGTAGAAGATCTGCTTGCCGTTGGCGGCGGCGACGACTTCGGACACGTTGCGCATCACGAGTGAGCGCCGCGCGAGGCAGCCCAGGTACACGGTCTCGAGGTGGGCGAACAGGCTGTAGTCGCCCTCGACTGTCATCACCGTCTCGCGCGGGCTGATGCGATCGCCCTCTCGCAGCGCACAGACCTCGAGCTCGTCCCAGCCCAGCACCCAGTTGCCGTCCTGCTCGTGTCCCGCGCACGTCTTCAGGATCGCGATCGCCTCGTCGATCCCGCCGAGCACCGAATCGTTCTTCTGGAAGACCTGCATCGTCACCCGCGGGTGGTGGTTCTCGGCCTCCAGCAGTGACTTCGTGTGCACGAAGTACGCATCCGAGTAGTAGCCGTCCCGGATCCGCTGCACGGGCAGGCGAAAGATCTCCGGGTCCAGGCGGGCGGAAACCTGGGTCGCCATCCGCGGGAGTGTATTGAGCCTCTGGTACCCTGGTTTCTCCGTGCTCGTGCGCATCCGACACTGACTTCGCGCCGCAAAACCGTCGCTGCCCGCTAAGGGCGCCCAAGGCGGTCATGCCCTGCTGCTTCGTCCTGTCGAGAGTGCCTGATGAGTACGTACCTGCGCGTTCTGCGCCACCGAGATTTCAGATTCTTCTTCCTGGGCCAGTCGGCCAGCATGGTCGGCGACCGCGTCGTGGTCGTCGCGATCGCGCTGTTCGTCACGCAGACGACCGGCTCGCCGACCGACCTGAGCCTGGTACTCGCGGCACAGACGCTGCCGCTCGTCCTGCTGCTGCTGATCGGCGGTGTGTGGGCGGACCGGCTGCCGCGCAACAGGATCATGATCGTCACCGACCTGGTGCGCGCCGGCCTGCACGCGCTGCTCGCGGCGCTGATCTTCGCCGGCGCCGTGCAGATCTGGCAGCTGGTCGTGATCGAGGCGGCGTTCGGCGCCGCTCAGGCGTTCTTCCAGCCGGCGTACACCGGACTGATCCCGCAGACGGTTCCAGAGGAGCTGATTCAGGACGCCCGCGCCCTGACCGAGTCGGTCGAAGACGTGGCGTTCCTGCTCGGGCCTGCGATCGCGACCGGACTGGTGCTCGGCATCGGCGCCTGGGAGGCGTTTGCGTTCGACGCGTGCACGTTCGTGGTCAGCGCCCTGCTGCTGGCGCGCGTCAAGCCGCGGCCGCGAGGCGAGGCCTCCGAGTCGGGACCCGTTCTGACCCAGCTTCGCAAGGGCTTTCGCGAGGTGCGCTCACGGACGTGGGTATGGGTGACGATCGCCGGCTTCTCGGGTGCGGTGCTGTTCGTGTACGCGCCCTGGTACGCGCTGGCGCCGTCGATTGCGCGCGATACATATGGAGGCACGGGCGTGTTCGGCCTGCTCGAGAGCCTCGCGGGACTGGGCGCCGTGGTCGGCGCGATCCTCGGCCTGCGCTGGCGCCCGGCCAGGCCGCTGCGCGCCGGCTTGCTGCTGGTGCTGGCGTGGCCGGTACTGGACGCCGCGTTTGCGCTCCATGCCCCCATCGAGTTCGTGTCTGTGTGCGCGTTTGCGACCGGCTTCGGCTTCGCGCTGATGATCATCTGGTGGGAGACGGCGCTCGCGCAGCACATCCCGGCGGGCCTGCTGTCGCGCGTCTCGAGCTACGACTGGATGGGCTCGCTCGCGCTGCTCCCGCTCGGCTACGCGCTCGCGGGTCCGCTGGCCGAGGCGCTCGGTGCCCGGCACGTGCTGCTGGTCGGCAGCGTCGTCGGCCTGGGGATGCTCGGCCTGACGCTGCTCCCGCGCGAGACCCGCCAGCTCGGGCAGGGCGGCCTCGAGGAGTCACCCGAACGCGACGGGATCGAGGAGACCGGCGAGAGCCTCGTTGACGTAACGTAGTCGCAGGGGCACAGCACATGATCGACTTCACGATCCAGACCGACATCGACAGACCGGTCGCCGACGTGTTCGCTTACGTCGCCGACCCATCGAAGCTCCCCACGTGGCAGACCAACACGGTGTCGGCGATGGTCGTCGGGGGCGGCCCAATCGGTCTTGGTTCCCGCGTCGTCGAGGTCCATCGCGCCCCTGGCGGCAAGGAGATCTCCCAGGTCGTCGAGTTCTGGGAGTTCGAGCCCAGCCGCAGGCTGTCGATCCGCGTCGTCGACGGCCCGATGCCGATCGACGGCACGCTCAAGTTCGAGACGCGCGACGGCGGCACGCGGATGAGCTTCAACGTCTACGGCAACCCCGGCGGCCCGCTGCGGTTCGCCAAGCCGCTGATGGTGTGGGCGCTCAAACGCCAGTTCGCCGGGTACTGCGCGACCCTGAAGCGCGTGCTCGAAGGCTAGCCGAGCAGGTCGCGGGCGATATCGGCGTAGAAGCCGGCGGCGAACCCGAGGTCGCGGACGTCGATGCGCTCATCGGCGTTGTGCACGAGCGGCCCGGTCTCGAGCAGGCCCATGTGGCTCTGGGGGAAGAACCCGTACGCCAGACAGTCCGGGAACGCTTGGCGAAACCAGCGTGAGTCCGAGAATCCGGGCAGGATCACCGGCACCGTCTCGGCACCCTGGTCGTTGGCGCGCACCCACCTGTCGATCGCCTCGCTCAGCTCGCTCGAGACCGGCGACTGGTTGCCGGCGACCTGCTCGGTGAACTCGATCTCGTACCTGTCGGCGTCGTCGCCCAGCACGTCGGCGATCCGCCTGCGAGCGGCGTCCTCGCCGAGCCCCGGCGGCACGCGGCAGTCGACCTTCAGGTAGGCGCGCGAGGGGATCACGTTGATCTTGTCCGACGCGTGGGCCATCGTCGGCGCGAGCGTGACGCCGAACATCGGCTCCACGAGCGTGAGCAGCGCGGGCTCGGCTGCGCCGATCTTCGACAGCGCTGCGGCCGGATCGCCAGGGTCCTCTCCCAGGCCCTCCAGGAACGCCGTGGGCACGTCGGTCATCTCGTAGGAGGGCTTTTGCGAGGCGAGCCTGGTCAGTGCCGGCGCGAGCTTGAGCAGCGCGTTGTCGCCGGTTCGCGGGAGCGAGGCGTGCCCGGCGGCCCCGCGGGCGTTGATCTTGAAGCGGAAGATCCCTTTCTCAGCGCAACAGATGCCGTACCGGCGATGGCCGGCGATCTCGAACACCTCGCCGCCGCCCTCGTTGAGGAGCATGTCGCAGCGGACCTTGTCGGGATGCGTCTCGGTCAGCCAGCGCGCGCCGACGTCGCCACCGGTTTCCTCGTCGGACACGAACACGAGCTTCAGGCCACCCCGGCGCGGTCGCCACTCATCGCGCGCAAGCGCGGCCCCGGCAACCGCCTCGGCCGCAACCTGGGACTTCATGTCGATCGCGCCGCGACCCCACAGAAAGCCGTCGGCGACGTCCCCGGACCAAGGATCGTGGCTCCACTCCGACGGGTCGGCGAGCACGGTGTCGACGTGACCGAGGAAGCACAGCGTCGGACCCTCCTCGTCGCCGTCGAGATCGGCGATCAGATTCGGCCGGTCCTCGACCGTCGCCAGCACCTCGGTGCGGAAGCCCGCCCGCTGCAGGTACTGCTCGAGGTACTCGATCGCCGGCCGCTCGTTGCCGGGGGGATTGACGGTGTTGAAGCGAACCAGTTGCTGGAGGACTTCGGTCGTCTCGTGCTGAAGGTCATCGTTGGTCATGAGGGCGGGAGACTACCCACGGGCCTCCGTGCGTACGATCTTCGAGTGCCTGGTGTCGCCGAAGACCTGAATGTCGCGCTCGAGCTTGCGGACGTCGCGGACCGGATCACGATGGCGCGATTCCGGGCCGATGACCTGGTCGTCGACACCAAGCCCGATCTGACCCCCGTCAGCGAGGCGGACACCGCCGTCGAGCGCGCGGTCCGCGAGATGCTCGCCGATGTGCGCCCGGATGACTCGGTGCTGGGTGAGGAGTACGGCGCTCCGGCCGAGAGCGGCTCGCGTCGCTGGATCGTCGACCCGATCGACGGCACGAAGGGCTACGTGCGGGGGATTCCGGTGTGGGCGACGCTGCTGGCCCTCCACGAGAACGGCGAGCCGAGCGTGGCCGTCGTCTCGGCCCCGGCGATGGGCCGCCGGTGGTGGGCGGCGCGAGGACTCGGGGCGTTCACCGCCGACGGCGTGTCGGACGGCGACCGGCCGCTGCGCGTGTCGGCGATCGGCCGGCTCGAGGACGCCCAGGTTTCCTACGGCGGGCTCGAGGACTGGCAGGGACTTGGCCGTTCCGAGGCGACGCTCGAGCTGGTCCGGTCCTGCTGGCGGTCGCGCAACTTCGGCGACTTCTGGGCGTACATGCTCGTCGCCGAGGGGGCGGTCGAGGTTGCGCTTGATCCGATCGTGTCGCTGTGGGACCTCGCCGCGCCGCAGCTGATCGTCGAGGAGGCGGGCGGGCGCTTCACCGACCTGGGCGGCGTGCGGACCCCCGACGGCGGCGACGCGATCGCGACCAACGGGTTGCTGCACGACGCGGTGCTCGCGATCATCGGCCGGTGAGCGAGCCACCAAGCAGCTGGCGGCGTCAGACGATCGCGGTGGCGGCCGGCCGCGAGCGCTCGCCCGGAGCACCGCTGAACGTGCCGCCTACGTTCGCGGCCACCTACCGCGACGGCGGCGAGATCGGCTACGGCCGTTTCGACAACCCCACCTGGGCGGCGTTCGAGCGCACCATCGGAGCGCTCGAGGGCGGTCATGCCGTCTCGTTCGCGTCGGGGCAGGCCGCGAGTACCGCGGTGCTGACGCCGCTGGCCCAGGGCGCAACCGTGGTGTTACCTCAGGACGCCTACACCGGAACCCGGGCGCTGATGAGCGAGCTCGAGCAGCGCGGGGCGCTGTCGCTGCGTCCGGTCGACGTGACCGACACCGAGGCGGTGCTGGCCGCGCTGGACGGCGCGCGACTGCTATGGCTCGAGTCGCCCACCAACCCCATGCTCGGGATCGCCGAGCTCCCGCGGCTGCTCGAGGCGGCCAGGTCGGCGCGCGTGTTCTCGGTCGTCGACAACACGTTCGCGACGCCGGTGCTGCAGCAGCCGCTGGCGCTGGGCGCCGACGCCGTCCTGCATTCGGCGACCAAGTATCTCGGCGGCCACTCGGATCTAGTGATGGGCGTCGTGGTGACCGCCAACCCGCAGCGGCGCGAAGTGCTCGTCGAGCATCGGACGATGCGGGGCTCCGTTCCCGGCGTGATGGAGGCTTACCTGGCGCTGCGCGGGCTGCGCACGCTGGCGGTGCGCGTGCGCGAGCAGTCCGCCGCCGCGCTCGAGCTGGCCACGCGGCTCAACGGCGACCCGCGGATCCACGCCGTGCACTATCCCGGACTGGCCTCGGACCCCGGCCACGAGCGCGCGAGCGCCCAGATGACCGCGTTCGGCGGCATGGTGTCGTTCGAGCTGCGCGACGGCGACGCCGCAGACCGGCTCGTCGGCGCCCTGCGGCTGATCGTGGGTGGGACCAGCCTCGGGGGCGTCGAGTCGACGATCGACCGGCGCCGCCGCTGGCCCGGCGAGGAACGGGTCCCGGCGGGACTGTTGCGGCTGAGCGTCGGGCTGGAGCACGTCGAGGACCTGTGGGAGGACCTCGACCAGGCGCTCACAGGATCAGCTTTCGCTCCATGAAGCGGATCGCCAGCCGCCACGAGATCAGCGCGAAGCCGACGAGGAACCCGAGGTGCCACAGGTCCACGAGGCCCCAGGTTCCGAACACGGCGGATCGCACGAGCTCGACGCAGTGGTACAGCGGGTTGATGTTGCCGAGCACCTGAGCCCACTCCGGGAGCTTGGTAAGCGGGAAGAAAGTGCCGGCGACCAGGAACATCGGCGTCAGCAGGCCGCTCTGCCAGTAGGAGAAGCTCTCGATCTTGTTCGACTTGGCCGCGATGAAGATCCCGAAGCACGCCCATCCGTACCCGGCCAGCGCGGCGATCAGCGGGACGAGCAACATGCCCCAGCTCGGGTCCAGCCCGAAGACGATGCCGACGAGCATCGGCACGCATCCGTAGACACCGGTCCGCGCGGCGATCCACAGCGCCTCGCCGGTCACGAGCTCCTCGGTGTCGACCGGCGCGGCGAGGATCGCGTCGTAGGTGTGCTGGAACGTGTACTTGACGAACGTCCCGTACATCGCCGGAAACGCGCCCGAGAACAGGACGGTGGTGGCGACGATCCCGGTGGCGACGAAGTCGATGTAGCTGTAGCCGGCCACGGTTGAGACCAGCGACCCGAAGCCGAACCCGAACGCGAGCAGGTAGATCGTCGGGTCGACGGTCGAGGAGAAAGTCGAGGATCGCCAGAACGACGAGAAGTTGACGAGCTCGCGCACGATCACTCCGCGCAGCGCGGCTCCCTCCAGCCGTCCGAGGCGGCGGCGGCCCATCGTGGCCGTGGCGGTTGTCATTCGATCTCCTCTCCGGTCAGCAGCACGAACACGTCCTCCAGGTTGGTCACGCGCCGGTCGCCCTCGAGTCCGCCGTCGCCGTTGGAGCGAAGGACGGCGATCGAGGTACCCGTTCGCCGCGTGCGCCATCCGCGCTCGCGAGCCTCGAACTCGACCTCCGACAGCCGTGATGGCGAGCCGTAGACCTCGACCGCCTCAGAGCCGGCGTGCTCGCGGATCAGCGCCTGGGGCGCTCCCACGGCAACGGCCTTGCCGTGGGACATGATCGTGACGGTGTCGCAGAGGCGCTCGGCCTCCTCGATGTAATGGGTGCTCATCAGGATCGACACGCCCTGCGAGCGCAGGCTGTCGATCAGCGCCCACAGCTCCTGGCGCACCTGGGGATCGAGCCCCACGGTCGGCTCGTCGAGCAGCAGCAGGCGCGGCTCGTGCAGGAGCGCGCGCGCGATCAGCAGCCGGCGGCGCATCCCGCCGCTGAGCTCTTCGACCTTCGACCAGCGACGCTCGAGCAGGTTGGCGATGCCGAGCGTGCGCTCGATCGCCTCCTGGCGCCTGACTGCCGGGACCCGGTAGAGGTGCGTGAACACCTGCAGGTTCTGCTCGACCGTCAGGGCCGTGTCGAGGTTGTCGAGCTGGGGCACCACGCCCATCTCGGCGCGAGCCTGCTTGGAATCGCCCGGGAGGCGGTAGCCGAGTACCTCGAGCTCGCCCTCGTCGGCGATCACCTGCGCGGTTAGCGCCTTCATCGTGGTCGATTTGCCGGCGCCGTTAGGGCCGAGCAGCCCGACGCACGTCCCATACGGGACCTCGAGGTCCAGACCGTCGACGGCCGCGATCGAGCCAAAGCGCTTGACCACGCCGCGCAGGTGAATTGCGGATGGCATATGCATCAGAGACTGCCACGTGACGCGAGACTCATCGCCGGGCCTGAGCTTGCCCCGCGTGGATGCGGCGTGGGATGCTGGTATAGATGGAACAGGGGCGCAATCTCGCCGGCACTGCCGACGAGGACACAGATCGCATGCCGTGGGCGTGGATCGGCGCGGCGGCGTTCGCGTCGGGTGCTCTGATTGCCGCGGTGGCGATTCCCGGGATTCGGGCGACCACGTCGGCATCTGCGGCCACCGCGGTCGACGAGGGCATCGCGCGCGGCATTATGGCCGCGATTCCGGTGGCGGTGGGGCTGTATGCGAGCCACCACCGCGCGCACGCTCGCTTCGGCCGGCTGTTGCTCGGCTTCAGCGTGGTGTGGCTGCTGACGCTCCTGTCCTCGTCGTCCTCGTCGCTGGTCTACAGCGTGGGGCGCCTATCGGGCTGGATAGCGGTCCTGCTGCTCGCGTGCGTGATCCTCGCCTACCCGAACGGCCGGCTCGTTGGGAGGGCGGATCGGGCGGTGGCGCTTGTCGTCGTGGCGATCATCCTCGTCCTGTACGTGCCGACGGCGCTGCTCGTCAAGCGCTACCCGGTGCCGACGCCGTTTGCCAGCTGCACGTCCGGGTGCCCGGTCAACGCGTTCATGCTGATCGGACACGAGCCGTCCTGGGTCGGCAGCTTCCTGTCCCCGTTTCGAGATCTGGTGGGCGTCGGCGTGCTGATCGTGGTGGCCACGCGGCTGGCGCAGAGGATCCGGGGAGCCAACACGCTTGTCAGGCAGACGCTCGTGCCCCTGTTCTTGACGTCAATCGGATGGCTCACAGCGCTCGCGTTTGCGCTCGTGCTGCGCCGCGCTGCACCGCACTCCCCGGCGACGGTCACCGCCGCATGGCTGACGGCTGCCGCGATGCCCGCGGTCACGATCGCGTTCATGGTCGGGATCGCGCGGTGGCACCTGTTCGTGAGCGCCGCGGTGCGAAAGGCCAACTCCAAGCTGCAGAAGCTGCCGACCCCCAGCGAGGTGCGCGACATACTGGCCGAAGCGTTCGAAGACCCGGCGATCGAGATTGGGCGCTGGGCCCGAGCGCATCACGGCTGGCTGGCGTCCGACGGGCGGACCCTGGTCGCGCCTGCACCGAGCTCCGGACGCTGGCTGACGGAGGTCCTCGACGGCGACCGCCATGTGGTGGCCATCGAGCACGACGTGATCTTGCGAGACGAGCCTGCGTTCACCGACGTGGCGGGATCCATGGCCGCGATCGCGTTCGAGCGCGAGCGGCTCGCCACCCGAACCGAGCACATGCTTCTCGAGGTCAGGGCATCTCGAACGCGCCTGCTGGCGGCAGCCGACACCGAACGACGGCGGATCGCTCGCGATCTGCATGACGGCGCACAGCAGCGGCTCGTCTCGTTGCGCATCGAGCTCGAGCTCGCCGCCGAGGAGGCCGAGCACGACAACCCCCACGAGGCATCGACGCTGCGCGGCTTCAGCGCGGAGATCGAGCAGGCGCTCGAGGAGTTCCGCTCGATGACGTGGGAGATCTACCCCGCGATCCTCTCCGACCGCGGGATCGCGGACGCCCTGCGCGCCGTGGCGCTGCGATCGGCGGTACCGACGAGGGTGGAGGTGGGGACCGTTGCCGAGTACCCCCCGGAGATCGCGACAGCCGTCTACTTCTGCTGCGTCGAGGCGCTCCAGAACGTCGCCAAGCACGCACCCGGCGCCGACGGCGCGCAGATCGTCATCGGCGAGCAGAACTCCATGCTGCGCTTCTCGGTGACAGATGACGGCCCCGGCTTTCGCAAGGACGAGGCTCGCCTGGGTGCAGGCATGATCAATATGCGCGACCGCATGGCGGCGGTAGGCGGCGAGCTGAAGATCCGCTCGACCCCGGGACAGGGCACGACCATCTTGGGGCAGATCCCGCTGACGCCTCGCACGGCGGAGCGTGCACCCGTTCACGAAGGGCCTGCGCGGCGGCCGTCGCGCTCGCGGCTGCGGCGAGACCGGGCCTGACGGGTCGCTAGGACCTGCTCTCGAACCGGCCTTCAGCCAGGAACATCAGCGTCGCCTTGACCCGCTTGCTGACGTCGTCGGCCTCGCCGAGGCCGAGCTTCATGAAGATCGAGTTGATGTGCTTCTCAACGGCGCGCTTGGTCAAGAACAGCGTCTCGGCGATCGCGGTGTTGCTCTTGCCCTGCGCGATCTCGCTGAGCACGTCGCGCTCACGCGGAGTCAGCGCCGCGAGTGGGGACCTTTGGTCATGCGCCGACGCGGAGACGAGCACCTCGACGACCTTTGGGTCGACGGTGGATCCTCCCTCGGCCACCGTGCGGACGGCCGACACGAGCACAAGCCTGTCGCTGACGCGCTCCTTGAGCAGGTAGCCGCGCCGGTCCGAACCCGCCTCGAGCAGCGCCAGGACGTATCCGGGCTCGGAGAACTGGCTGAGCACGACGACCCCGGTCGTCGGGTGCGTCTGTCGCAGGCGCGTCGCCAGCCGGATTCCCTCGTCCGTCGATGTCGGGGGCATCTTGATGTCTGTGAGCACGACGTCGGGATCGAGCCGGTCGACAGCTTCGAGCGCGACGTCATAGTCGGCGCACGACGCGACAACCTCGATGTCGGGCGCGTTTGCGAGCAGCCGCAGGACTCCCTCTCTGACAAGCAGGTTGTCGTCGGCCACCACGATCCGCAACCCCATGGCCGCAGAACATACCCTGAGCTCGCGCTCAGTCAGGTGGCGGCAAGCCGTCCGTCGGGGTCGCCGCCCATCCGGCCGGCCGCTCTCGCGCCAGCAGGTCGAAGTACAGCAGCGCCGTGGTCAGCGCCGCGAACGAGCGGATCAGCGTCCCGACCGCGATCCCGACGATGACCTCGGCCGCGGTTGTCTTGTTACCACTGGAGATTGCGCCGGCGGCTTCGCTGAGCCCGAGGTTGACCGCCGTGGTGACGAGCACCAGGCCGAACACGTGCAGGTAGTGGCCGCGCACCAGCTCGCCGCTCCGGCGCAGCGCGCCCATCCAGTCGGTGTGCTCGAGCGCCGCGGCCTGGGCGACGACCGCCCAGCGGATCCATAGGTAGACGCCGGGGATGACGAACGCCAGCAGGCCGACGCCGATCCCGATCCCGGCCACGATCTGCGCCGCAACCACGACCGCCAGCACGCTCCACACGCGGGATACGACCGTGGTCAGTCGCGGTCGCTCGTTACGAGCGATCAGGACGACGGCGTGCGCGTAGAGCGCCGAGATCAGCGGGCCCACGAGCGCAACGTCGACCAGCACGAGGATCAGCGCCGTGGACGCGTTGTTGCTGTGGCCGCCGATCGGAGCCGTGCCGAGCGCAGCGAGCACGATCAGCTCGTACGGAGCGGTGACCACGAGCGCGAGCACGAGGAACAGCACCGGGTAACGGCGATACAGCGACAGCGCCGCGCCGAGGATCTGCGCCACCGACCGCGGGCGCAGGACGTCGATCGACGGCTCGTTATCCAACGTCCACCACGCGCGCGGACGGGATCGCATCGATCAGCGCGGCGGTGGAGACCTCGAACACCGCGTGGGGGGTTCCGGCCGCGCACCACACGGTCTCAAAGCGCCGCAGCGAATCGTCGATCAGCGTGTCCAGCTCGCGGTCGTGGCCGAGCGGCGGGATGCCACCGATCGAGAAGCCCGTGGCGGCGCGCGCCTCGTCGGCGTTTGCGGGCGACAGGCCGAGACGCTTGTTCGCAACGCGTCGGTCGCCTGCGCACAGGACCATCACCGGCTCGCCGTCGCGCAGGAACACGAGCGACTTGACGATCTGAGCGGGCTCGCAACCGACCGCGGCAGCCGCCTCGGGCACCGTCCGCGCCGAGTCGTCGAGCGCAAGCACCGAGATCGTCAAACCGCGCTCCCGGAGGCGCTCCTGCAGTTTCGCGGCCGTGGGATGCATGAGTGCGTGAACGGTATCCAGCCGGTCGGAGACATACTGGAGTGATGGAGCGCCTGTTCGACACCGAGGAGCCGCGCGCTGGGGGCCGCCAGCCCTCACCGGACGCGCCGCTGGCGACGCGGCTTCGCCCGCAGACCGTCGAGGAGTTCGTCGGCCAGCAGCGCCTGCTGGCGCCCGGCTCGACCCTGCGGCGCGCAATCGAGGAGGGCCACCCGCATTCGATGATCCTGCACGGTCCGCCAGGGAGCGGCAAGACCACGCTCGCCCGTCTGGTAGCCGCCGCATCGGACTCGGCGTTCGAAGAGGAGAGCGCGGTCGAGGCGGGGCGAGCCGAGGTCCGCGCGGTGATCGAACGGGCCCGCCAGCGGCTTGCGGGCACCGGCACCCGGACGATCCTGTTTCTCGACGAGATCCACCGCTTCAACAAGGCCCAGCAGGACGCGCTGCTGCCCGCCGTCGAGGAGGGCCTCGTGACGCTGATCGGTGCCACCACGGAGAACCCGTACTTCGAGGTCAACTCCGCGCTGCTGTCGCGCACGCGTGTATATGAGCTCGACGCGCTCGGCGAGGCAGACGTGCGGGTTCTGCTCGATCGCGCGGTCGCCGGCGGCGAGTGCGGCCCGGCGGCGTCGATCGAGGACGCGGCCCTGGAGTTCCTGGCGCAGCGTTCCGGCGGCGACGCCCGGACCGCTTTGAACGCGCTCGAGCTCGCGTGCGAGACCGCCGGCACCGGCGCAACGGTGACGCTCGCGCAGGCAGAGGACGCGCTCCAGCGCCGGGCGCTGCTCTACGACCGCAAGGCCGACCGCCACTACGACACGATCTCGGCGTGGATCAAGGCGACGCGCGGATCGGACCCGGACGCCTCGCTGTACTACCTCGCGGTGATGCTCGAGGGCGGCGAGGATCCCCGGTTCATCGTGCGGCGGATGGTGATCCTCGCCTCGGAGGACATCGGCAACGCCGATCCGCAGGCTTTGGTGGTGGCGACCGCCGCCGCTGCGGCCGTCGAGCACGTCGGCATGCCCGAGTGCCAGTTCGCGCTCGCCCAGGCGGCCATCTACCTGTCGCTCGCGCCCAAGTCGGACGCCGCCAAGCGCGCGGTCTTCGCCGCGCGCGAGTACATCCGCGACCGCGGCGCTGCGCCGCCCCCGCCGCACCTGCGCTCGTCGACGCGTGGTGACGGCGGCTACGACAACCCGCACCGGCGGCCGGGGCACTTCTCGCCGCAGGAGCTGATGCCAGACGCCGCGATCGACGAGAAGTTCTACGACCCCGATGACGCCGAGGCGGAGCTGCGGGCGCGGCTCGAGGAGATCCGCCGCGCGCGCGAGCGCTCATAGCGCGTGGTAGTTCCGGCGACCAACTGACCCCCTAGATCGGCCGATCGATCGAGGGGGTCATATAGACACCCTGGATCGGGCGCCCGATCCAGGGCGCGCGTCAAACCGCGGCTGATCAGCCCCCGATCGGGGCGCGCGGGTTCGCACCCCAGAACAGCTGCGTGCCGAGCATCCCGATGATGTGCACGGACACGAGGTTGACGACCATCGATTTGGCGGTCGCGACGCCGACGCCGACGCCGACCGGACCGCCGCTGGCCGTGAACCCGTAATAGCAGCCGACGAGCTGTTGACGAGCGTCGCGAGAACGCCGCCGAAGATCCCGAACAGCAGCGCGTAGATGTCAAACAGCCTGGTCACGAGCATCAGCGCGAGGATCCGCGGGACCACGACGCCACCTGACGGTCGAACCGCTGACTGCTGAGCACAACAGCCGCGGCGACAGCGAGCAGCTTTCGACGATGCAGCACGAGATGCTCGTTGGGGCCAGCTTCCACCTGATCGCCTCGCGCGTCGAGGACGGCCAGATCGACGAGCTGCTCGAGCTCGGCCCCGAGCTCGCGGAGCTGGCCGGGATGTTCGAGCCACTCGCGGCATAGGCACTGCGGCCCGGAGGCTGATCGACCATCTAGTCTCCGCGCGATGAGCGCAACCACAGCCACAACCGAACTCGAGTCCTTCAATCCGGCCACCGCCGAGCGGATCGGCGCCGTCGAGACCACTTCGCCCGGGGAGGTTCAAGGGGTGGTGGACGCCGTCGCCAAGGTGCAGCCGTTCTGGGCCCAGCTGAGCCTGGAGGACCGCGGCCGCTACCTCGAGCGCGCGGCGCAGGTGCTGATCGACGAGGGCGATGAGATCCGCGACCTGCTCGTCCGCGAGCAGGGCAAGCCTCGCAACGAGGCCTTCTCGATGGAGATCCTGCCGACGATCGACGCGCTGCGCTGGATCGCGCACTCCGGCGCGGAGATCCTCGCCGACGAGAAGATCTCGATGCCGCAGATGTTCCTGAAGACCAAGCGCTCGTCCTACGTGTACGAGCCGCTTGGCGTGATCGGGATCATCTCGCCGTGGAACTACCCATGGAGCATCCCGTTCGGCGAGGTCGCGCTCGCCCTGATGGCCGGCAACGGCGTCGTCCTCAAGCCGGCCTCGCTCACCCCGCTGATCGGGCAGCGCATCCAGCAGCTGTTCGAGCGCGCAGGCGTGCCGGAGGGCCTGGTGCGAGTCGTGCACGGACCCGGGACCGGCTCTGCGCTGGTCGAGTCGAGCGTCGGCAAGGTGTTCTTCACCGGCTCGGTCGAGACCGGCCGGTCGGTTGCCGAGGGCTGCGCAAGCCGCCTCAAGGGCTCGGTGCTCGAGCTCGGCGGCAAGGACCCGATGATCGTGCTGGCCGACTGCAACCTCGAGCACGCCATCGCCGGCGCGGCCTGGGGCGGCTTTGCCAACGCCGGCCAGACCTGCTCGGGGATCGAGCGCGCGTACGTGATGCGCGAGGTGGCCGACCGCTTCATCGAGGGCGTCGTCGCGGCCGCCCAGCGGCTGCGCGTCGGCGATCCGATGAGCTGGGACACCGAGATCGGGCCGATGGTCTCGCGCGACCAGTTCGAGATCGTGCGCGAGCTCGTCGACGATGCCGTCGCCTCCGGCGCGACGCTGCGCTGCGGAGGTCCGGTCGATGCTCCCGCGGGTCTCGATGGGGCGTTCTACGCGCCGGCGGTGCTGACCGGCGTGACGCACGACATGCGGATCATGCGCGAGGAGATCTTCGGGCCGGTGCTCCCGATCATCGTCGTCGACTCCGAGCAGGAGGCGCTGACGCTGGCCAACGACTCGCAGTTCGGCCTGGGCGCGTCGGTCTGGACCACCGACCGCGACAAGGGCGAGCGGATCGCTGGCGAGCTCGAGTCCGGAATGGTCTGGATCAACGACCACATGTTCAGCCACGGCGCCTGCCAGTGCGCGTGGGGCGGGGTCAAGGAGTCAGGCCTCGGGCGCACCCACTCGAAGTTCGGGCTGTATGAGTGCGTCAACGTGAAGCTGCGCGTCTGGGAGCCGGGCGCCGTCCGAAACGCCTGGTGGCACCCGTACGACGAAACGCTCGGCAACGCGTTGCGCAGCACCGCCACGATCCTCTACGGCCGGCCGTCGATCCGCGCGCAGGCGCTGCGGGAAGGCGCCGGGCCGCTGTTGAAGCTCGGCGGGCGGCTCGCGCGTGGCGCGGTCAAGCGTTAGCGGTCCCACTAACGTATAGGGCGATGCCCGCCCAGGCTTACACCGGCAAGGAGTGCGTCTGCCAGTTCCGCAAGGGGACGTGCGATCAGTCCTGCGTTCGCGGGATGCTCGAGACGCCGTTCTACATCGCCTGCCTGCGGCTGACCGGTCGCCGGTGCGTGGTGATCGGCGGCGGCGACGTCGGGCTCGAGAAGGTCGAGGGTCTGCTGGCGTGCGACGCGGATGTCACTTTGATCGCGCCCGAGGCGCACCCGTCGCTGGTCGAGCTCGCCGGTGAGGGGTCGATCCGCTGGGAGCAGCGCGAGTACCAGTCGGGCGACCTCGAAGGCGCGCTGATCGCGATCGCCGCGACCAGCGACACCGACGTCAACATCCGCGTGTTCGACGACGCCGAGCGGCGGGCGATGCTCGTCAACGTCGTCGACGTGCCGCCGCTGTGCAACTTCATCCTGCCGGCGATCGTCCGCACCGGCCCGCTGGCGGTAGCGATCTCCACGGCCGGCGCCTCGCCCGCGCTCGCGAAGCGCATGAAACGCGAGATCGGCGAGCTGTTCGGCGAGCCGTACGCCACGCTGGCGATCCTGCTCAACGACGCCCGCGGCTGGGCCAAGGCGACGCTGCCGACCTACCAG
>DASYFZ010000386.1:0-5929 GCA_036000295.1 Solirubrobacteraceae bacterium | reverse complement strand
TGCGCGTTGAAGCCGGCGCCCACCGTCCGGGGATCGAACACGTACTGCAGGCCGTCGGCGAGCGCGCGGATCGGGAACAGCTTTGCGATCTGAACCAGCGCCTTGGGCATGTTGTCGGTCGGGAACCAGATGCTCGAGATGAACGTGAGCGGCAGGACGACCAAGTTGATGATCACGGGGGCGGCTTCGGAGTTGGGGATGAACCTGGTGACCCCGATCCCGAGCGTGGTGAACGCCGCGGTTCCGAGCGCAAGCGTAACGATCAGCGCCGGGAACGTCGACGCGGGGATGTCGACGCCATAGGCGATCGCGCCGATGCCAAGCGTCACGACCGTGATCCCACCGACGATCAGCAGCGTCGAGCCGATCCGCGCCGCAACGTACGCCCAGCGCGGCAGCGGCGTGCCCTGCATGCGCTTGAGGATCCCCTCGTCGCGCAGGATCGCCGTGCTGATCGCCATGTTCACGAACGTCGTGGCGATCACGCCGTAGGCGAGAATCCCGGGCACGAAGAAGTCGTCATACGGGATGCCGCCCCGCGACGACAGCGTCTGGCCCTTGTCCAGCGCGCCGAAGATCACCAGGAACATCAGCGGGAACACGAACGTGAAGATCCCGCGGCCGCGGTTTCGCCAGTAGGACCGCTGCTCGTAGCGGATCTGCCATCCCACCAGCCCCAGGTCGCGCTTGAGCGCCGTGCTGCGCAACGCACTCATCGAACTACCTCCTGATTGGTCATTTGATGTTGATCGCCGGAGCCGGTGAGCTCGAGGTAGATGTCCTCGAGCGTCGGTTGGGTCACCGAGAAGTGGGCGAGTTCGACGTCGTGGTCCAGCGCCCAGGTCGTGATCTCGTGGGCGGCGATCACCGGCTCGCGCGTGAACAAGGTCACGCGGTCTGCCTGGATCTCCCGCCCCACGGACGGGACTTCGGGAACGTCCCCGAGCGACCAGTCGGCCGGCAGCGCGAACCGGATCTCGGCCGGGCGCAGGTCGCGACCGCCGAGCTCGTCGGGCCGCCCCGACGCGATGATCTCGCCGCCGCGCATCACCGCGACGCGGTCGGCCAGCGCCTGCGCCTCGTCCATGAAATGGGTCGTCAAGAAGATCGTCTTGCCGAGCTCGCACAGCGACTTGATCGTCGACCAGGCCTGGCGGCGCGCAGCCGGGTCAAAGCCGGTGGTGGGCTCGTCGAGAAAGATCAGTTCCGGGTCCCCTACGAGCGCGAGCGCCAGGTCCAGGCGGCGCCGCTGCCCGCCCGACAGGTTCTTGGCGCGGACGTTGCGCTTCTCGGTCAGCTCGACGAGCGCGATCACCTCGTCGACCGGCCGGCTGCGGTCGTGGTAGCGCCCGTACATCTCGACGAGCTCGCGAACCGTGAGGTCCTGCTGCACTCCACACTGCTGCAGCACGATCCCGACCGCCTCGCGCAGCTCGCGCTCGCCGGCCGCTGGGTCGTGGCCGAGCACCCGCACGTCGCCGCCGCTGCGCAGGCGGTAGCCCTCGAGGATCTCCACCGTCGTGGTCTTGCCCGCGCCGTTGGGGCCGAGCAGGCAGAACACCTCTCCGCGCGCGACCTCGAAGCTGACGCCGCGAACTGCCTCCACCTGGCCGTAGGCCTTGCGCAGATCGCGCACCGTGATTGCCGGTCCCTGTGTCTGTGAATGCGTAGATCTCATGACTGGAACCGTAGGTTTCGGCCGCCCCGCGCGTAAGTGGCGGGCGGCCCAAATCAGCCATGACAGATGTCACGATCGCCGCGGTGCAAACGTCCCGCCCGGCGGTCGGACAACACGCTGCGGGACGTTTGCTCCGCACCAGGGAGCGAACATCCCGGGCGACCTCAGGGCCGGCTCGACCGCGACGTTTGCACGCCCGCGCGCCTGCACGCCCGCGCGCCCGCGCGCCCGACCGCTAGGGCGTGACGTTCCAGCTCAGGATCGCCTGCGTCTCGCGCTCGTACCCAAGCGTGCAGATCGTCCCCGGCGACAGGACGAGCCGCGCCCCGGCGGTCACGTCCATCTCCATCCACCGCGCCGCGAGCACTCGCAGGATGTGCCCATGCGCGAACGCGATCGCGTCGCCGTCGGCCCCACGTAGCCGCGCGATCACACGGTCGGCGCGCGCGGCCACCTCGGCGGGCGACTCGCCACCCGGATTGCCGTCCGTCCACAGGTTCCAGTCCGGCCGCATCTCGCGGATCTGGGGCGTGGTCAGGCCCTCGTACTCGCCGTAGTCCCACTCGTGCAGGTCGGCGTCAATCTCAGCGCGGTCGGCGAAGCCGGCCAGCTCGCACGTCTCGCGAGCGCGTCGCAACGGGCTGCACAGCACCAGCGCAAACGGCCGTCCCGCCAGCGCCTCGCGCAGCGGTCCCGCCTTCCGGCGCCCGTTCTCGGTCAACGGCAGGTCGGTGTGGCTGGTGTGCTGTCCCGACAGGCTCCACTCGGTCTCGCCGTGGCGCACCAGCAGAATCTCATGCTTCGTCGGCCCCGACATTACGAACTCCCCCCTTCGGCGTCAGCTGTCGCTGGCGTCGTATGCCTCGTTGGCGATCATCTCGCGAGCCGCGTCCTCCGAAAACGTCACCGACGGATGCTCGGCCTCCATGTGCGCACGCAGGCGCCGCAGCAACTCGTCGTCGGTGGCCCCCGAGAGCGCGTCTCCACAGATGTTGCACTCGACTACGCGCATGCTCATGACTGGCTCCTTTCGTCGCCTCCGGTCCGTTCGATCTCGAGGACCTTGGCGCGCCGGCGCACGTGGCGCTCCTCATCGGAGATCTCAGCTCGCAGGAACGCCTCGACGATCTCGGCCGCCAAAGCAGCGCCGATGATCCGAGCGCCCATGCACAGAACGTTCATGCCGTCGTGTTCGACGCCCTGGTGAGCGGTGTAGGTGTCGTGGATCGTGGAGGCGTAGACCCCGCGGATCTTTCCCGCGGCAACCGACACGCCCGCGCCGGAGCCGCACACCAGGATCCCGCGGTCCGCCCTGCCCGATACGACCGCACGGCCGACCTCGAGCGCCTTGTCGGGGTAGTCGACGGGATCGGTCGTATCGGTCCCGAGGTCGAGCACCTCGTGGCCGGCGTCGGCGATCACGGCGAGCAGCCGCTCGCGCAACGGCACCCCGGCATGGTCGAACCCACACGCGACGATCATCAGTGCCTCGCTCTCTCGACAGGCGTCACGACTGTACCTCCGTGGTTGATGGGATGCCAGGGCCTTCGAGCTCGTGGGCGGCGAGCAGAGCCGCGCCGAGCACGCCCGAGCTAATGCCATGCGAGGCCAGGCGGATCCTGGTCTTTCCGCCCAGCCCGGGCACCACGTAGGCCAGCGCGACCCGGCGGGCCGGCTCGAGCAGCAGATCGCCGGCCTGCGCCCCGCCACCGCCGATCACGACCTCGTCGGGGTCGAACGTGTTGATCGCGTTGGCGATCCCGATCCCGATGCGCTCCCCCCACAGCTCCACGATTCGCGCGGCGACCGCATCGCCGTCGCGCGCGGCCGCCACCGTCTCGGCGCCGAGAATCGGCTTACCATCGGCCCGCAGCACGCCGAGCTTCGAGTCGGGGTGCTCGTCCGCCGCCTCGGCCGCCAGCCGGTCGAGAGCCAGCCCGGAGGCGACCGACTCGAGCGACCCGGCGACCGGAAACCGCCCAGGCGACGGGATCGGGTGGTTCATGTCCAGGCCGACGATCGTATGGCCGAACTCCGCGGCACCGCCGGTGGCGCCCCTGTAGATCCGGCCGCCGAGAACGATGCCACCACCCACCCCCGTGCCGATTGTCAGCATCACGAGGTTGTGCGCGACGAGCAACATGCGTTCGTCGTGGGCTTCGGCGAGCGCGGCGACGGTGGCGTCGTTGTCGACGAACACGGGCACGCCCAGCCGTTCGCCGAGCACCTGGCGCAGCGGCACGTCGACAAGCGGGATGTTGACCGATGAGACCACCCTTCCGGTCTCGAACTCGACGACGGAGGGGACGCCGACGCCGACCGCGTCGATCCTTCCCTCCCCCACCGACTCGATCATCTCCACGAGCTGGTCGATCAGCGCGTCGCCGCCGGAGCGGTCGGTCGGCTTGACGAGCGCATCGCCGAGATTGATGCCGCGTAGCGCCGCGACCGCGACCTTCGTCCCGCCGAGGTCAACGCCGATCACGTTCGACGTGCCCGAGAACGACTGGCTGCGCGTGCCGGCCTCCTGCTCCGCCCCCCACGGTGACCGGTTCACAATCGCGCCGCCGCGGCCGGGTCGGTCAAGACGAGCAGCTCCTGCGCCACATCGGGCAGGTACGACGACGGGACGTGAGGATCGGGCCTCGCGCCCCGGCCAAACGCGGCGGCGACCGCGTCGGCCTTGGACTCGCCGGATACCAGCACGACCACCCGGCGCGCCCGCGCGATCGCCTCGAAGGTGAACGAGATCCGCGGCACGAACGGCTCCAGCCCCGACATCTCGACGCCGACCACCAGGCGGGAGCGATCGGTCACCGCCGGCTGATCGGGAAACAGCGATGCGGTGTGCGCGTCCGGGCCGAGCCCCAACAGCAGCAGGTCGAACCGCGGAGGTCCAGCCTCCGTCAGCTCGCGCTCGTAGTCGTCGGCGCCCTTGTCCGGTCCGAGCTCGCCCTTGATCCGCTTGAACGTGGGCTCCGTCACGCCGGACAGCGGTCGCAGCAGCGACTCCTCGATCATCCGCGAGTTGGCGCGCTCATCGTCGGGCGGAACACAGCGCTCGTCGCCGAGCCAATAGGTGGTGTCGCTGAGGTCCAGGCCGACGCTCTTGACGGCGGCGACGAGCTCTCCGTACGCGGCGCGCGGGGTGGACCCTCCGGTCAGGACGACGTGCCCGCCTCCAAGCGAGGCGCCGACGAGCATGGCGCCGCAGGCTCGCGCCGGGTCCTCCACAACCTCGATCTCGAGCGTCACGAAGACAGCTCCCGGGCTGCACCCAGCGCCGGGCCGTACGTCGGGTCGCGCAGCAGCGCCTGGCGAACGCCCTCGCCGAGAATCCCGCCCTCGCCGCGGGATGCGCCGAGCACCTGCCACTCGCGCTCCTCGCCGCCGATCCGCTCGCGGGCACGAAGTCCTCCCCGCCCGCGGTCGAGCGACAGCGAATACCGTGACCCAACCGACGCGGTAACGCCCGCGAGCCCCGGTGCCTCCTGTTCGAGCGGATCGAGCTCGATCTCGACGGGGCCCTTCGGTCCGCGCGCCGTGGCGTGCGGCGGGCTCCCGTTATCCGAGCGCAGCGGCGCGACCTGCCACCCGAGTCGTGACGCCATCCAGCCCGCGAGCAGCACCGCGCTCGCGCTCGAGCTCGGCTGATGGCGGATCGCCAGCGAGTCGAGCTCAAAGAGCATTGCCAGCTGCTCGGGCAGATCGAAGCTCGCGGCAAGCCGCTCGCGCCACGGCGTCGTACGCAGCCAGGCCAGATCCACGACGTATGCGGAACTCAGCAGGTCCTCGGCGCGGGCCAGCGCATCTACCGGATCGGCTACGTCGTCGGAGTCCAGCAGGATCACGTCGACCATGTGCCGCAACGCCTCCAGGGCCTCGTCGTGCCCGTGCGGGCACCAGATCATCGTCGGGAGGTCGGAGACGACGATCGGATCCACGATCGTGTCAAGGCCGGGGAGCGCGTCGGTGCCGAGGTCGATCTCCACTTGCTCGTGCATCACCCCCACGACCCCTGGCGACGGCTCACCGTAGTTCATGACGGCGACCGCGTCGAGCGTCTTGCGGCCCTCTTCCACCGCGCACAGGATCGTGCGCGACGCGTGGTAGCGGCCCACGCGCTCCAGCCGGTTGGCGATCTCGCCCTTCCACGAGCGGTCGACGATCACGACCAGGTTGAGGACGCGTGCCGGCGCCAGCGCCTCGTTGGCGGCGTGGCGCTCGCGCAGCATCTCACGCAGCGCCGCC
>DASYFZ010000306.1:0-11910 GCA_036000295.1 Solirubrobacteraceae bacterium | reverse complement strand
CAAACGCCCGGTCCCGCGGTCGCACCCAACGACGCTCCAGCCATGGCAACAATTCTTTCACCTGGCCAGCGGTGGAAATGGGAACTCCGTGTAACCGCCGATAGGCGATTTTCGGATTCGGCGACCCAGATCGTGCCGAGTCTGCGTGCTGCGCCACGGTCGCGGGCCCCCTACCCCGGCCGGAATGGCGCCGTGGCGCTCCGGCCGGGGCGCGCGTCGGCGCTGGCTACGAGGCGGTGCCGGCGTTGGCCGGCGGCTGCAGGGCATCCTGGAGCCGCTTGGTGTCCTCGTCGGACAGCGAGGTCTTGATCACCGTTCCGCCGTACTGCTGCAGCGCGGCGATCGCCTTGTCCGGGGTCGCCTGCTCGATGATCATGAACAGCGCTGATGTTCCGGGCTGCAGGTGGTCGCGCACCTGCTGCTGGAACGCCTTGTCGATCCCCTTCTCGCCGAAGTGCCCGAACAGCGCGCCCATGCCGGCGCCCAGCACGAGACCGAACACCGGGATGAAGAACAAGAGGCCGAACAGAAAGCCCCAGAAGCCGCCCCAGGCGGCGCCGCCGCCGGCGGATGCTCCGCCGTGGGATGTGTGGACGTGGTACTTGCCTTCCAGGTCGCGATTGATCGATGCGACCTGGTCGGCTTGGATGATCAGCTCGGCCTCAAGCTCTTGCACGGTTCTGCGCGCTTGCTCGGCCGTGGTCTCATCCGCATAGCCGATCGCAACAAGCGTTGCCATACACAAGCCTCCTTGGTTTATGACTCGGCGACCCGAAGGGCTTGCGCCGCGGGCCGGCGCGGGTTGCGCGCGCTGCCAAGCATCTGCCAGGCCCCGGGGGCGGTCATCACCCCAATCGGATGAGCACCGTCATCCGCAACGGATGATGGCGCCGCCACAACCGTCGGATAGACCGCTCGTGTTCAGCGATGGGGAGCGACGACAGAAGCGGCCAGAGTCCCGCCGGCCTGGCGCCGGTGCTTCAGTGGCTGCCGCGCTACAAGCGCCGCTGGCTGCGCGGTGACCTGACCGCGGGGGTTGCCGTGACGGCGCTGGTGGTGCCGAAGAACCTCGGATACGCCGGTATCGCGGGGGTTCCGCTGCAGAACGGCCTATATGCCGCGGCGGCCGGGGCGATCATCTACGCGCTGTTCGGCACGTCGAGGCAGATCTCCACGGGGCCGTCGTCATCGCTTGCGGCGGTCGCCGGCGGAGCAGTGCTCGCGACTGGCCTGGACAAGGCTCCCGCGGCGCAACTCGTCGCGGCGATCACGCTTGCAACCGGACTTCTGTTCCTGGTGCTGGCCGTCTTCCGGATGGGGTGGATCGCGCGGTTTCTGTCCCGGGCGGTCGTGACTGGATTTCTCGCGGGAGCTGCGGTCGACGTGGTCATCGGCGAACTGCCCAAGCTCACCGGCACGTCCTCTGAGGGCGTCAACGCGTGGCGCGAGCTCGGAACGTGGATCTCGTCGCTCGGCGACGTGCACTGGACGACGCTGGTCGTCGCGGTCGCCTCCCTGGGCGTGATCATCGCGCTGCGATTCCTGGCGCCGGCGGTTCCCGGCGCGCTCGTGCTCGTTGTCGCGGGACTGATTGCCTCAGCGGTATTCGACCTGGGCGCCCACGGGGTCGCGCTCGTCGGCCACGTGCCGCGCGGACTCCCAGCCCCGAAGCTTCCAGACCTCACGCTGGTGAAGGACCACTACGCGACGATCCTGACCGCCGCCGTGGCGTTGCTGCTGATCGGCTTCTCGCAGACGGCGGGTGACGCCAGATCGTTCGCAACTCGCCATAGGTACCGCATCGACGTCAACCAGGAGTCGGTGGCCCAGGGCATGGCGAACGTGGGGGCGGGGGTTTTTCAGGGCATGCCCGTGTCCACGAGCCTGTCGGCAAGCTCGCTCAATGAGTCCGCCGGTGCCAACACCCAGGTCGCTTCCCTGACCACAGGCGCGCTGGTACTTGCAACCCTGATCGCGCTTGCACCGGTGTTCTCGCACCTGCCCAAGGCGGTGCTCGGCGCGGTCATCATCGACGCGGTCGTGTTCGGGATGATCGACCTCGGCGAATTGCGCCGCCTTTACCGCGTCACCCGATTTGACTTCTGGGTTGCGGTAGCTGCAATCGTGGGGGTGCTGTCGGCGGGCGTCCTGGCCGGTGTCGTAATCGGGGTGGCGCTATCGCTGTTGTGGCTGATCTACGTGACGACGACGCCGCCGATGCCGCTGCTCGGACGTGAGGCTGGAACCCAGGTGTTTCGCGATCTCACCGAGAATCCCGACGACGAGACGTTCCCGGGAGTGCCGGTGGTGCGGCTCGACGGCGGACTGTTCTTCGCGACGGCTGAGGCGCTGGAAGAACGGATCCGCGGGTTCACCGAATCAACCCGCCCGCCGCACGCGATCGTCCTCGATCTCGAGGGCGTCGACTTCATCGACTCGCAGGGCGCGTCGAAGCTAAAGGACCTTCATGACCTCACCCGCTCCGACGGTGTCACGCTGCGGCTCGCGCGCGTCAAGCCCAACGTGCTGAAGGTGCTGCGCGCCGACGGGGTCGTCGATCTGATCGGCGCGGACAACATTCACGGCAACGTCGACCGTGCGATCTCGGCGCAATTGAGCTCGGAGCGAGGCACCGCGGAAAGGTTCGGGCACCCCGCCGCGTCGTAGTCGACACAGAGCGATTTGACCGATGACATCTGAGCGCCGGCGAGGTCTGAAAGACCGAACGACGCGAAGACCCGACAAGGCCGCAGGAGAACGAGCAATGGGCACCATCCACGAGACACCGATACGAGAACTGGATCACCGGCACGAGGACGGAATCGACGTGACGCTGCTGTGGAACAGCAAGACCAACAGTGTGTTCCTGCGCGTCGTCGACGAGCGCCTCGGCGAGACGCTCGAGTTCGGGGTCGTCGCCGGAGACGCGCTGTACGCGTTCCGCCATCCCTACGCGTACGCCAGCCTCGACCGTAACGACACAGCAATCGCGGCGTAGCGGGCGCCCACCACGGCCCGCGCCGCAGCCGCTAGGCGTAGTACTTACTCAGCCCGTCGAGCTGGCCGCCGTGGATCTTCTCCGCGGCGACCGCGGCGAAGTACGCCGCGTCTGGGACCAGCGAGTCGATCGGCGGGATCTTCGCATCGGCGATCTGGGCGAGCAGCTCCTCGTTGCCGGCCGCCTCGGGGTCGTCCCACGGCTTGTCGGGGCGCAGCGTGACCCGCGGAGTCTCGGCCTGGTCGCGCTCGAGTGCCATGTTCCGCGCGGCAAGCGGGCTGTTGCGCGCCGCCTCGAGCGCGTCGAGCACCTGCTGCCAGTGCATGTCGGCGTCAGGAATCCTGTCGTCGATCAACGTGATCGTGCGCGCCAGGCCGGGCGCCACCTGGATTGGCTCCGGGTTGACCGCGTTGGCGGCCTTCATGAGTGCATCGGTTCCGTACATCGGATAGCCGTTGATCGCCACCAGCTGGATGTCGGGCTCGGTGGCTGCGATCAGGGTGGTGTACGGATCCTTGCCGCTGTCGGGGAGCACCAGGAAGTCGCCGCGTAGGCCGGTCCTCAGGCGCCCCAGCTGCCGGTCCCACCCGAGCGCGTCGGCGGGGTTGCACGTCGCCATCGCGCAGATCGCCTGCGGCGGAAACTGCTTGGTCAACTTGCTGGAGTGAATGTGGAGGTCGGCGACCTTGAGCTCGCCGAGCAGGCTCTTGGATCCCGAGGGTGACCAGTCGGCGCCGAGGCAGATGCGCATCCCGTTGCTCTGCGCGGCGGCGATGTCGGTGGTCTTGCCGTACAGCCACAGGTTGCTGAACGGCGACCACACGAGCGACCCGGGCTTGGCGGACGTGGTCCACTGGGCAAACTGCGTTGCGCCCAGTGCGGTGGAGTGGATCCCGATCCACTTGTGCTGCAGCAGCCCGTGACTCTGGATGCCCGCGTAATCGGTCGTCAGAAGCTTCGGATCCGTGCCCTCGCAGAGGTGGTACAGGAACGCGTTGCCCTTGGCGAGGTCCTTCTGCGCGGAGCTGAACTGATCGGCTCCGGTGAACGCTCGCACCGACTGGTTGACCGTCTTCTTACCGGTCTGGAACGTCTCGAACTCGACGTTGCGGACCATGAAGCCCTCGAACGGGTGGCTCAGCTTCGCCGAACCCTGGATCGCGGTCACGCCGCCGATCACGGCCTTTGTCTCGACGAACTTGAGCACGGCTTTCGCGTCGGCGTGGCACAGGGCGTTGGCGGGGAGGCTGATGTCGGGCTTGTAGTGGGCGTCCCGCGGCCACTGGTCGCGGTTGATCCACGGCGTGGGGTGGTCGGGCGGCACCCACAGCGACAGGCAGTTGTAGGCCATGTGGTTGTGTAGGTCGATCAGCCCGGGGAACACGAGCCCGCCCGTCTCCACCTCGGCCGCTTTGTCGAATCCCGCCGGTGGCGCGGAGGCGCGCGGAGCGACCCCCTGGATCACGCCGTTGACGTCGATGTACAGAGCCCCGTCCTCGATCACCGTGCCGTTGTCGAACGTGACCAGATGCCCCCGGACGACAAGCGGCTCGGGCAGCAGCGGAGCTGCCGGGTGCGCCATTCGCCGATCCTAAGACCGTCGTCTGCGGGAAGGCAACTCAGGCGGCGATCCGGCCCCGCAAATGCTCACCGACCTTTGACAAAGCATCCAAGAACGCGCGGCTGATCACGCGATAGCCAAGCGCGGTGCCGTGGTTGTTCTGCGGGCTCAGGCAGGCGCCCGTGTAGCGGCAGACGTTCGCCACCGCCACGGGAACGCGGCCGTGGCCGGCCAGCGTGGTCCGACGGCGAAGGTCGTGGATCGCAAACGCGGTGGCCACGTCCGCCACCGCGACGTCGCCTGACCGGTACGCGCGCGCGAGCGTGCGGTTCAGCGAGTCGACGATCGACAGGGTCTCCGGGACCACCGCGCGCGAAGACGGCTGTAGCCAGAACGCCAGACCGGGGTCGTAGTAGTTCATCGCGACGATCGGAGTCCGGCGGCCGGCGGCCGCGCGCAGCTGCTGGGCGATCTTCGAGACGTTCGTGCCGGTCGTCACCAGCGCCGAGCGAGCGCATCGGATCGTGACCGACAGCCCGGTTCCGCATGCAGCCCCGATGTCGTTTCCGCCGATGTCGAGCGTGACCAGGCTCACGTTGCCGCGGTGGCGGCGCAGGAAACGGATCGCGCGACGCAGCTGCGGTCCCGCGGTCGCGCTGCAAAGGTCACCGGACATCAGCGTCGTGCTCGTGGCGCCGAGGCACGCGACGTTCACCAGCCGCAGGTCGCGCTGGCGCCGGAGCGCCGGGGCGTAGAGGTCGTCGACGTAGCCGGCGTGCGGTTTGGCGGGCGGCGCCTGAAAGCCCGCGGCAAGCGAGTCGCCGAGCGCCAGGTAGTAGTGCGCGGCCCGGGCTCCGGGCACGAAGCCGAGCATCAATGCCGCGCAGGCAACGAGCGCCGCGGTCAGACGCATGACCGGAGCCTATGGCTTAGGCGCGTTCCGCCAGACCGACACCAAATCTGAGGTACGGCGACGTCGGATTTAGGGCTCTCGCCCGATGCGCAGGGGAAGGCCTTAGGGGCATGCTGCATCCATGACACACACCTCCCAAACAAGCGCACCGCAGGTCGCAGACGCTTCGGCATTTCCGGCCACCGCACCAAGTCACAGCCGGCCGTCCAGCCCCTCGCGTACCACACCGGGTTGCTGATTCGCTGACGCCGGCCCGACGAGGCTGTGGGCTACGGCTCGTGGCCCGGCTCAATCGCCTTGGCCCGGCGGAACGTGAGCGTGTCGCGGCCGTCGGTCTGGTGGACCTCGATCGGCTCGAGCACGAAGCCGACGTGGTCCCCGAATCCGATGTGGCCGAGCACACTGCCCGCAAACCAGCCGTCGACGTCGGACAGCACCGGCGTCCCACCTGGGCCGGGCTCCCACCCGCACTGCTCGAACTTGTCGACATCATCGCCGGTCTCGCCGCCGAACAGGACGGCGAGCTCGTGGGCGTCGTGAGGGATCGGATGCACCACCAGCGTGGTCGCCTGGGCCGCCAGCCGATAGGTCCGGTTCTTGACCGACAGGCAAACCAGAAACCGGGGAGGGTCGATCGACACCTGTGTGGCGAATCCGATCAGGCAGCCGTCGCGGTCGTTCCCATGGGCTGCCGTCACGATGAACAGGGAGTAGTCGAGTTGCCCGACAAGCCCTGCGAAATCCTCGTCAACCGACCCCATCTGTGACGTTCTACCCGTCACAGCCTCCTACACTCGATGGTGATGGCTAGTGGCCTTATCAACTGGACCGTAGGTCGTGCGGCACGCGGGGTGCCCGGGCTCCGGCGACTTCCCGTGCTGAAGCTGCTCGCGGCCGCCGAGCTCGCGCTGCTGGCGCGAGATCACGTGCTGCTGCTGGACCGCGGCGAGCGCCGGCGGCTGTTCGAGCTGGTGCGAATCGGCCGCGGGCGGCGACGCAACCTCTCAGAGCCCGAGCGCGACGAGCTGACGGACCTGGTGGCGAAGATGGAGCCGCGACTGCTGGCGGGGCATGCCGTCAACAAACTGTCACCCGTGCCGATCCCACGGCGGCTTGTGTACGGACCCCGCAAATCGCGATGATGTGATCCATGACGAACGGGCCGGGCTCGATCTCTGATGCGGAGCAGCCGTTCGTCGATGCGGTGCGTGCGGCCGCGAAGGCGGCCATCACAGAGGTAGAGGGCGACGCTCGTGTGATCGACGCCTTCCAGCTCGGATGGCTGATGGGCGACATCATCAACTCGCGCAGCGGGCCGCCGTTCCCGGTCGACGTCGAGATGCCCGAGAGCGCCGGCTTCAAATACCAGGCGCGCCGGCTGACCACGCTCGTCGGCAACCTCAAGCTCGATCGTGTCGATCCCGGCACCGTCGCCGCGCAGCTCGCCGAGGGCACCGCGGCCAAGGATGTCGCGACCAATTGGCGGCCCGATCTCGCGGCGGCGCTGCGCGGCGCCGACACCCGCTATGCGAAGGCGTACGGACTTGGTGAACAGCTCAACCGGCTGCGAAACGAGACCTACACGACGGCGCTGTTCACGCAGCCGTGGGTCGCAGCGATGCTGGTTGCGCTCGACGGTCTGAGCACGGCGTTGCCTCCCCACGCGGCGCGCTCGGTCGCAAACTCGATCCGCATGTGGGAGATGCCCGGGCCGGCGCCGCCCAATCCAGAGACCCTTCTCCCCGCACAGTGCGACCTGTGGCGCACGCTGCTGGCGGGGGAGAAGAAGGGCACCGAGATGCTCGAGCCCCAGAACTACCTGGATGCTGCCGAGCGCCTGGGCGAGAAGCTTCGCGGGATGGGCCTCACCGTGCTCAAGCGGTTCCCGATCCTGGTCGGGTTGATCGTCCTGCTGTTCGTCGGGGGCATCCTGCTGCTGATCGTCGGATCGAGCGCGGGCACCACGGCCGTCGCCGGGATATCAGCGGTGCTGGCCGCGTTCGGCCTGACCTGGAAGGGGATCGGCGGTGCGCTCGGCAAGCTGGCCGGGAAGGTCGAGGCTCCGCTGTGGGGCGGCGAGCTCGACGGCGCCATCACCGATGCGATCACGCTCGCCCACAGCGGCGCAGGCAGCAGTCCGGCGGCGCCCCCTCCGGGGATCCGCGATTACGCCGGTCGCGCGACTCGGGCGCTGCACGCCGCCGGCAAGCGTGCCGGGTGACGAGCCGCGAACTCACGACAGACCTGGAGATGCTCGACCGGCTCGCCCGGCCGTCGGGCAGGGACGTGGTCGACATCGGATGCGGCGGCGGCGCCCTGGTGCGCGAGCTGACCGCGCGCGGCGCGCGTGTGGTGGGCGTGGAGATTTCGCAGGACCAGCTCGCGGCCGCCCTTGCCGGCGACGATGGGCGCGGCGCACGCTATGTGGTCGGCGCGGGTCAGCGCTTGCCGCTCGACGATGCCAGCGCGGATGTCGCGATCTTCATGCGCACGCTTCACCACGTGCCCTCAGCCGATTTGACCGACGCTTTGCGCGAGGCGAGCCGCGTGGTCCGAGCAGACGGGTTGGTGTACGTGGCCGAGCCGCTGGCGGAAGGCGACTTCTACGAGCTCGTGAGCATCGTCGAGGACGAGCTGGAAGTGCGCCGCGCGGCGCAGCGGGCGGTCGCCCAGGCGTCGGCGGCGGGGCTGGAGCGGGCGACCACGGTCGACTATGACGTGCGCGTGTGCATCCGCGATCTGGCGATGCTGCGTGCGCGATTCGTCAGCGTCGACCCGGAGCGAGCCGCGGTGTTCGACGCGCACAGCGCAGAGCTCGCAGACGCATTTGGCCGCCTGGGCGAGCCCGGCACGCGTCCCGGCGAGCGCTGCTTTCTCCAGCCGATGCGCGCCGACGTGTTGCGGCAAGCGCGTGGATGAGAGCATGTGGGCGTGAGCGAAGCTGCTGCGGTTGCGGTTGTCACCGGCGCCGGGTCGGGGATCGGCCGGGCGGTCACGGTGGGGCTGCTGGACGCGGGATATCGCGTGGCGCTCGCCGGGCGTCGTGAGCAGGCGCTGCGCGAGACGCTCGCCGGCGCCGCGGCGGATCGCGCGCTCGTCGTCCCGACCGATGTCACCGACCCCGCGGCCGTGCGCGCGCTGTTCGAACGTGTCGCCTCCGAGTGGGGCCGCGTCGACCTGCTGTTCAACAACGCCGGCGTGTTCGGCGCGCCCGCGGCCTTCGAAGACGTGGCGCTCGAGCAGTGGCGGACGTCGGTCGACACGAACCTCACGGGCAGCTTCCTGTGCGCGCAGGAGGCGTTCCGGGCGATGAAGTCCCAGGACCCGCAGGGCGGCCGGATCATCAACAACGGCTCGATCTCGGCCCACGTGCCGCGCCCGCACGCGGTCGGCTACACCGCCACCAAGCACGCGATCACCGGTCTGACGAAGACGATTTCGCTCGAGGGCCGCGCGTACCGGATCGCCTGCGGGCAGGTCGACATCGGCAACGCCGTGACCGACCTGAGCGCCGGCATCGGTCAGGGCGCGCTCCAGCCCGACGGCTCAGTTCGCATCGAGCCGATGATGGACGTCCGGCACGCCGCCGACGCCGTCGTGTACATGGCCGGGCTGCCGCTCGACGCCAACGTCCAGTTCCTCACGGTGATGGCGACCAGCATGCCCTACATCGGACGCGGCTGATGGCTTACGACGAGGACCTTGCCAACCGGATCCGCGAGCTGCTCGCTGATGAGCAGGGCGTGGTCGAGAAGAAGATGTTCGGCGGTCTTGCATTCCTGATCGGCGGCAACATGGCGGTGAGCGCGAGCGGGCAAGGAGGCCTCCTGCTGCGCTGCGATCCCGAGCAGACCGATGCGCTGGTCGAGAAGCCACACGCCAGTCGTTTCGAGATGCGCGGGCGTGCCATGGACGGGTGGTTGCGGATCGACTCCGAAGGCGCGCGGACCAAGCGCGAGCTCAAGCGCTGGGTCGACGTGGGCGTGAAGTACGCCCGGTCGCTCCCGGCTAAGTGACGCCAGCGCTGCGGGGGGCGGCCGTTCAGCCGCCGAGCAGCCCGACGACCGTGGCGCCGACGATCGACGCGCCGCGCGGATCGCCGAGGACCCCGGGCTCCATCCGGTTCATCACGTACGCGACTGTGAGCCGGGCGTCGAGGTCGCTGACCACCAGCGAGCCCCCGTATCCGCCCCAGGCGCACGAGCGCGGCCCCATCGGCATCGTCTCGCTGCTCAGGCCGAAACCGAGGCCGAAGCGCAGCGGCACACCGAGCACCACGTCGGGGCCGTTCGACTGCTCGCGGAAGAGCGACTCGACGCCGGCCTCGGACAGCAGCCGCGTCCCGCGAGCCTCGCCGCCGCAGGCGACGACCGACTGCACCGTGGCGACCGAGCGGGCGTTGCCCTGACCGTTGGCGGCCGGGATCTCGGCGCGCCGCCACCACTCCTGGCCCGTCACGTCGCCGGTGATCGGCGGGTTTGTGAGCGTCTTGAGGCCCAGCCTTGGTATTCCCAGCTCACCGAGATCTGCCGGTGGCGGAGAGATCAGCGGGGTCACGCGGTCGTCTGCCTCGGAATCGGCCGGCAGCCCGATGTGAAAGTCAGCACCGAGTGGCTCGGCCACGGTCTGCCGGAAGAACGCACCGGGCGACAGGCCCGTTATGCGGTGGATCACTTCGCCGACGAGGTAGCCCTGCGTGACCGCGTGATAGCCGGACTGCGTGCCGGGCTCCCACCACGGTGTCTGCGCGGCCAAGAGCGACGTGCAGCGCTCCCAGTCGCCGAGCTCCTCGAGTTCGAGCGGCTCCTCCCAGCCGCTCAGTCCGGAGGTGTGCCCGAGCAGATGGCGGACCAGCACCTGCTCCTTGCCCGCCTGCGCGAACTCGGGCCAGTAGCGCGCAACCGGGGCGTCGAAGTCAAGCTCGCCGCGATCGGCCAGGATCAACGCGCACAGCGCCACCATCGTCTTCGTGGTCGAGAACACGTTGACCAGCGTGTCCCGGTGCCAGGGTGTGGTTCGCGCCGAGTCGGCGTAGCCACCCCAGATGTCGACGACGATCTCGCCGTTGAGCGCGACCGACACCGACGCGCCCACGTCGAGGCCCTGGTCGATGTTCTGCGAGAGCGCCTGCGCCACTCCCTCGAAGCGGTCTTCGAACGTGCCCTGGATGTCGGCCATGGGCGCAGACCCTATACGGGTGCTGCGGGAAGCGCTCGCCTTGCGGGCGGTCGCATGATCCACTTGCGCATCTGCTCGTACACCGCCGGGTGGTTCAGGAGGTCGAAGTGGGTCAGCCCCGTCAGCTCGCAGCCGTTGTCGACCTCGAACGGGATCCGGCGCCCCTTGCCGGTGCCATGACCGGACGCGCTCGGGGTCCTGACCAGCAGGTCGCCTAGGAGCGTGCCGACGGGACCCTCGTTGAGCGTCGCGGCGATGAAGTAGTAGTTGGCGTCCGGCAGGAACGGGACCTCCTGGCAGCGGTCGCGCAGGTACTCGTCGGGATCGCAGTCGCACCAGTCCTCCTCGATGCACGACCCGAAGCGCAGATCCTTGATGCCGACGCTGCGCGCGTTCAGGAACTTGCCAAGGGCCCGCGTCTCGGGCAGCTTGACGAACGCCCAGCTGAGCGCATTGGCGCCCTTCTCGAGGTCGGCGCCCAGATGCGGCGTGCCCAGGCAGAAGACGTGGCGGACCGCGTCGGTCCAGCGGCGCCGATCGAGCTCGGCGTAGTGGCAGGCGCTTCTCGCCACGAGACCGCCCATCGAGTGGCCGACGAGCACCAGTTCCTCGACGCCGCACGGCCAGCCCGTCACCAGGTCGTCGAGGGCCTCCGCCAGCCGTCGACCGTTCTGGGAGATCCGCAGGCCGGTGTTGTAGCGGACGTGGACCGGCGTGAAGCTGAGCTCGTCCTGCAGGCGCTCGCCGTACGTGCGCCTGCGCGTGCGGTCGCCGCGCAGCGGAAAGTGCCGCCAGGACTCGTCTGTTTCGCACAGCCCGTGGAGGAAGACGACGATCCGCGACGTGGCATCCGGGAAGCTTTCTGTGAGGCCGTCTGTCGTCAGGGCCACCGGGCTGCCGCCGCGGCGGATCTCCATGCCGAGCGCGAGCCGGTTGCCGCGCTCCTCGATGTGGTTGCCGTAGAGGCCGTGAATGGCGCCGAGCGCGAGCGATCCGGCGGGCGTGGCGGCGAGCGCGGGGCCGTCGTCGTGTGCGCGCCTGGCGAGCACAGATGCGCTCCCGCGTGCCGCTGCGCGAAGGCCGGTGCGCACTCCGGTGTAGACCGCGCGCGAGACGCCATCGTGGATCACTCGGGCGGGGGCCGCCGACGCGCCCATGATCTCGAACGGGCGGCTGGCGATGCCCTCGTGCATCTCCTTGATCAGACCGCCCCCTGCGGCGAGCGCCTCTCCCGCAAGTTCGCCGATCGCGTCGATGTCT
>DASYFZ010000294.1:0-5375 GCA_036000295.1 Solirubrobacteraceae bacterium | reverse complement strand
CATTCGACCGTCCGCGGCCCCGCACTCGGGGGCTGCCGCATGTGGGCATACGAGGATTCGCGGGCCGCGCTGCGCGACGTCCTGCGCCTGTCGCGCGCGATGACCTCGAAGGCCGCGGTCGCGGACCTGCCGCTGGGCGGCGGCAAAGGCGTGATCATGCTGCCCAACGGCGGCACGCTGACCCGCGAGCGCCGTCACGCGGCACTGCTTGATTTCGGCGAGACGGTCGCTGCCCTGCAGGGGCAGTACATCACGGCGGAGGACGTCGGAACCTCGAGCCGCGATATGAGCGTGATCGCCGAACAGACCAAGTACGTGGCGGGGTTACCGCGGCAGCGAGGCGGGTCGGGCGACCCGAGCCCGTTCACGGCGCTCGGCGTCCACGTTGCGATCCGGGCCTGCTGCGGCCGGGTGTTCGGCTCGAGCTCGCTGCGCAATCGCAAGGTCTGCATCGTCGGACTCGGCCACGTGGGCTCGCGCGTGGCGAAGCTGTGTGCCAAGGACGGCGCGAAGCTGGTCCTCGCCGACGTCGATCGCAGCAAGCGAAAGCTCGCCGAGGAGCTTGGCGCGAGCTGGACGACGCCGGCCCGGGCGCTCGACGCCAAGGTCGACGTGCTGGCGCCGTGCGCGCTGGGAGGGTTCCTCGACGACGAGACCGTGCCGCGGCTGCGGTGCCGGATCATCGCCGGCGCGGCGAACAACCAACTGGCCGACGACCGCATCGCCGACCTCCTCGCCGGCAGGCAGATCCTGTGGGCCCCGGACTTCGTGGTCAACGCCGGCGGCATCATCAACATCGTCGAGGAGCTCGACGAGTACAGCCCGGCGCACGCCCGCAGGCGCGTGCGCCGGATCGCCGACACGCTCGGCGAGATCTTCGACCACGCCGAGAAGAAGTCGATCACTCCGCTGGCTGCCGCCAACCAACTGGCGCGCCAGCGCCTGCGGGCCTAGCGCGATTCAGCGCAGCCAGTCGGGCCGGGCCGGGCGCTCCACGTCGTCGGGCAGCCTGCCCTCGTCGGCGAGCTTGTCCAGGTGCGCGGCAAGCGTCACGGTCGCGGCCATCCGCAGCTGCTGCGGGGCGTCATCCCAGACCTCGTCGAGCAACTCGTCAATGCTGCGCTTGCCGGAGTCCAGCGCCGCCACCACGCGCCGCTCACGGTCCAGGCGATGCGAGATGTACTCGTCGATCTTGGCCGCGGGATCGTGGACCGGCGGTCCGTGCCCGGGGCCGATCACGGCGAGCTCGCGCCGGCGCAGCTTCGCCAAGCCTTCCAGGTAGGAGGCAAGCGCGCCGGGATCCGGGGCGATGAACACGCTTCCCTGGCCGAGCACCGCATCGCCTGTCAGCGCCACGTCGCCGACGACATACGCGAGGTGATCGGGCGCGTGGCCGGGCGTCGCGATCGCCTCGAACGGGCCCACGCGGCTTGCGTCGGAGACCAGCACGTCGACGTCGCCGCGGGCCGCCGCCAGCGGCACCTGCGCAAACCGCTCGCGAATCGCCGGCACCGCCTCGGAATGGTCGGCGTGGTCGTGGGTAAGGACGATCCCGCCGAGACCGCCGCGGCGCTCGATCTCATCGGTCAGCGCGCCGAGGTGCTCGCCGAGCGCCGGCCCCGGGTCGACGAGCCAGGCTGGATCGCGGCCGACGATCCACGAGTTCGTGCCCGAGAGCGTGAACGGCCCCGGGTTGGCGGCCCGGATCCCGACGATCTCGCTGCCCGGCAGCTCGAGCCTGGTCACGCAGTGACCGAGGTCTGCGCCTGCGTGACCGGCCAGCCGTTTCGCTGCCACGTGCCAACGCCGCCGCCGGCGACGTGAACGACGTGCCCCGCGCCGTGAAGGGCCAGCAGCGACGCCGCCACGGCGCTGCGCTGGCCCGAAGCGCAGATCACGGCCACCGGCCGGTCCGGATCGATCCCCTCCGGGATCCCGGTGACATCGTGGTAGGGCGTGTGAATCGAGCCGGGAATGTGCCCCTCATCCCACTCCTGGCGCTCGCGCACGTCGAGCACCTGCAGCTTCTCACGGTGCGCGTACAGCGTGGGAACGTCGATTCGCTCGAGCGAGTGTGTCGGCAGCGACAGCGTCAGCCACGTGCGCATTCCGCCCTTCAGGTAGCCGGCGACTCTGTCGATCCCGACTGCGAGAGCGAGCTGCGCAGCGTGCGCGGCGTCGGCATCGCTGTCTCCGACGAGCATGATCTCCTGGTCGTGGCTGGCGATCCAGGCAAGCTTGGTCCCGAACCCCGCGCGCACCGCGGGATTGCACACCGCTCCGGGGATGTGGGCGGCGTCGTAGGCGTCGTCGTCGCGGACGTCGACGAGCAGAGCACCGGTCGCCTGCATCCGCTCGATGTCGCCGGTGGCAAGTGCGGACGGGTCGGAGCCGGCGACGCGCAGGGGGCCACGGTTGATCGCCACGATCCCTTGGAAGTTGGGCGGCTGCGGACGGAGCTGGGCGGTTGCCGCGCGCACGAACGCGTCCTCGTCCTCGAGCTGGAGCAGGCGGTTATGGCGGCGCTCGAACGCGATCGTCGAGCTGACCTTCATGTCCATCGCCGGGCCGCCGCAAAGCGAGCCGCCCACGTGACCGGGCCATACCTCGCACTCCCCGGGTAGCGCCAGCAGCGTGTCGTGCAGCGAATGGAAGATCCCGTGGGCGCCCTCCTCCTTCTCGACGGCGAGGTCGGGGCGCGCGATGTCGCCGACGAACAGCGAGTCGCCGCTGAGCACGGCCCACGGCTCGAGGCCCCGCGCCCGATCGATCAGGGCAAACGCGGTGTGCTCGGGCCGGTGGCCGGGTGTGTGCATCGCGCGGATCGTGACGCAGCCCAGCTCGAGCTCCCAGCCGTCGTCGAACGGCTCGTGAGCGTAATCCGGGTCGGCCAGACGGTGAATGTGGATCGTCGCCCCGGTCGCCGCGGCGAGCCGACCGTGGCCGGAGACGTGGTCGGCGTGATTGTGAGTCTCGAGAATGTGCTCGATCCGCACGCCCATGTAGCTGGCCATCGCCAGGTAGTCCTCGACATTGAGCTTCGGGTCGATCACGGCGGCGACGCCGGCGTCCTCGTCGCCCACCAGGTAGGACCCGCAGCCGAGATCGTCGTGGATGAACTGGCGGAAGATCATCGCGACGCCCCGACCGGGAGCAGCGCGTCGAGCTCGGTGACCTGCCGGCGCAGGCCGCCGCAGACGTGCTCGCAGAGCGCGAACACGCCATCGTCGGCGATCGCGTAACGGGCCGACGTTCCCTGCTTGGTTCGTCTGACGATGCCCGCCTGGAGCAGGACGCCGAGGTGCTTGGAGACGTTCTGCTGCGAGGCGCCAAGCGCCTCGTGAAGCTCGGTGACAGTCGCGTCGTGCTCGCGCAGCAGGTCGAGCAGCCTGATTCGGGTGGGCTCCCCCAGCACGCGAAAGCGCCGCGCGATCAGATCGACGAGCGGCTCGGGCAGCGGGTGCGGGATCGACGCGCGATTCTCGGCCGGGGACGTCACGGTGCCCGCCACCCTATCACAACTTCTTGGTTGTGCAGTTGCGCAATGTGCCGGGTTTTGCGCTGCTTTGACCCGCCAAACCACTCGAATCGGGGACGGCAGTTTTCTACTTTTTAGCTTGGGCATAACTGGGGGCAAGCGGTCCGCGTTGCAGGGGTGGCTTTACGCAGGGGTATGGCCACGGTTCGGCAACGCTTCTCCTCCGGCGGGACTCTTGGCAGGGAAATGTCGTGGGGCAGTGGCGGGCAGCGGGTAGGCAATCCAGGCACACATATTGAAAGGGCAACCATGCTCTCCTCGAGAGGTTCGGCAGTACGCGCAGTGCTGCGCGCAGGAATCGCAGCGCTCGCAATCGCGCTCGTCTTGGCGCCGGTCGCGCTCACAAAGACCAATGGCAAGCCGGTGGCCGTCACCGCGCACGCGGGCGATAAGGCGACGCTGACGCTCAGTGCCGCAACGTCGCGCGCGCTCAAGAAGGCACACGTGACGCTCCAGGCCGTCAAGCCCTCTACTCACAAGAAGAGCACCTTCACCCTTCCGACCAAGTCGGGACGCTGGAACTTCACCGCTGCCACCGGCACCCTGAACCTCAAGGGTGCCCTGCGCGTGAAGCAGGGCAAGCGCGCGCAGCAGTTCGGCACGCTCGTGTTCTCTCGCGGCGCCAAGGGCGGCGCACAGCTGACGGTCAAGGTGCGCGGCAAGAAGCTGAAGATCTTCGACATGGCCAAGAAGGGCGCCAAGGCCAAGACCAAGGGCAACCGCCAGACGATCTCCAAGTTCAACGTCACGCTGACCAAGCAGGCGGCGACGCTGCTCAACAAGGCGCTCAAGCACAAGGTGTTCCGCGCCAAGCAGAAGCTCGGCTCCTTCGTGGTGACCGTCAGCAGCACCACGACGCCGGCGCAGCCCGCCCCGGGTGCAGGCGCCCCCGGCACCGTTGCGACATCGGGTGTCGGCGTCTCGTTCGCCAGGGCGCTCGACAGCGTGCCCGGCCTGTCGGTGACGCCGCTCGGCTCGGCGTCGGGCGGACTGCCGGCACCGCTCGGAACCACCCCGCTCCCGATCGTGGACGGGAGCTCGGTGACGCTGCCGCTTCCCACCGGCGACGCGGGTCTCTCGTTCGCCAATGGGACAGTGACAGGAACGCTCCCGCTGAGCGGCGGCATCCAGCTCGACAACGGTCAGATTTCGGCGACGATCACCAATCCGACGTTGACGCTCGGCACCGGAACCGAGGGCTCCACCTTGAGTGCTTCGGTAAACGGCGGACCCGAGATCAAGCTGTTCGACATCGACACGTCGAAGCTCCTGCAGGCCGCGACGCCGAACGGTGGGCTCAGCCTCTCGGGCCTGCTCGCGGAGCTGTCCTCCGAAGGCGCCACGACGCTGAACCAGGTGCTCGGCACGAACGCGTTCACCACGGGACAGCCGATCGGCGGTCTGACGATCCTCCTGCCCCAAGCCCCGAGCTCGTAGGTCTGGCAGCCCGCACAGTCGCGGGCAAGCAGTTGCTGTTGGCGGCCCCGTCGAGTGTCCAAGCACTCGGCGGGGCCGTAGCATTTGCGGCGCGCATGACCGATTACACGCGGCTGGAGCTGCCGACGTTCGAGGCTGACGGCGCGACGCCCCGCGTTGCCATAGCCTGATGGGCGCACACGTGTGGTCATTCCTGCCGGTGGCCGCGCTGCTGATCGTCGTCCCCGGCCCGGACACGGCGCTGGTAACCAAGAACGCCTTGCTTCATGGCCGGCGAGCGGCGCTCGGGACCTCGCTGGGGGTCAGCACCGGTCTGGTCGTGTGGACCGTGGCGGCCGCGCTCGGGTTGGCCGCGGTCGTGCGCGCGTCCGCGATTGCATTCACGGCGCTCAAGCTGGTG
>DASYFZ010000213.1:0-5437 GCA_036000295.1 Solirubrobacteraceae bacterium | reverse complement strand
TCTCCCAGGCCTTGTAGTTGGAGCCTGATGGAATTGGCACCGTTCCCTTTCGGGAGGTTGCCGGGGTTTCGTAGGGCCATTCCCTCCACCCCTCTGGATGCGTACTGCTATGTGGTCCGAATTATAAGCACACGATTCGGCCGCACTCGCCAATTCTTGAGCGAGGCGCAGAACAACGGCCTCTGGCCGATCACGCCTTCGTAACAAGGGTCGGGCACCGGTGTTAGGTTTCCGCCGCCATGGCTGCCACCTCCAGCGATCCGCTCGAACGTCTCGAGGCGATGCTCGTCGCGGGACGGCGACCGCCCACGCGGCGGATGCTGATCATCGTCAACCCGTACGCGACGACGGTCTCCGACCGGCTGAAGAACCTCGTCGTGTACGCGCTGCGCGGCTCCTACGAGGTCGACGCGATCGACACGGAGGCCCGGGATCACGCGACCGAGCTGACACGTGACGCCGCACGCGAGGGGTACGACGTGGTCGTCGCGTTCGGGGGCGACGGCACGGTCAACGAGGCCGCCAACGGGCTGGCCGGCTCCAGCACGCCGCTCAGCTGTCTCCCCGGAGGCCGCGCCAACGTCTACTGCCGCATGCTCGGGATCCCGGCCGACGTGGTCGACGCGACCGAGCATCTCCTGCGGATCGCCGACGATTGGCGCCCGCGCCGGGTCGACCTGGGCGAGGTCAACGGCCGCAAGTTCACTTTCTCTGCGGGAGTCGGGCTCGACGCGAGCGTCGTCGAGCGTGTCGACGCCCACCCCCGCCTCAAGGCGCGGCTCGGCGAGTGGTACTACACGGTGATGGGCGTCAACACGTTCACGCGGCGCTACTTGGTGCATCCGCCCCGGCTCGAGGCGATGCTCGGCGTCGAGCGCGTCGAGGGCGTCAGCGCGATCATCCAGAACGCCGCTCCGTACACGTATTTCGGGACCCGGCCCGTCGAGATGGCGGAGGGCGTCTCGCTTACGAGCGGCGACCTGGCGGGCCTGGTGCTGGAGCGAGCGCGGCCGACGGATGTCCCCACGATCATCTGGCGTGCGCTCTCAAAGCGTGCGCGCGTAAAGAATCACCGTCACGTGCACCCATTCAGCGGCGTGCAGGAGCTCACGCTGCGCTCGCTCGATGACCGGCCGCTGCCGCTGCAGGTCGACGGCGACTACATCGGCGAGGTCCCCGAAGCGACGTTCGGACTGACGCCCGGCGGGATCACGGTCGTCTCTTGAGGACCTGCCTCGCCGTCCTGATCGCCGGTTTCGCGCTGCTCGTGCCGTCGGCGTCGGTCGCGGGTTACTCGGCCGCACACCCGCTCCCCGGCGCGCCGGCCTGCCCGGTGCTTCCGGCCGATAACCCTTGGAACCAGCGCGTCGACACGCTGCCGGTCGCCAACGACTCGGCGGCGATCATCGCCCGGATCGGGCTCAACGATCCCGTCCATCCCGACTTCGGCTCGGGCCTCTACAACGGCTCGCCGATCGGGATCCCGTACATGGTGGTCTCCAAGCACACCCGCCGGGTGCCGGTCAGCTTCCAGTACGCGTCCGAGTCAGACCGTCACCTCTACCCGCTCCCCAAGAACGTGCCGATCGAGGGCGGGGCGCGGTCAACCGGCGACCGCCACGTGATCGTGGTCGATCGTGATTCGTGCCGCGATTACGAGCTGTTTGCCGCCTACCCGCACAACGGCGGAAAGCGATGGAGCGCAGGCTCGGGTGCGATCTTCAACCTGCGCTCTGACCACCTGCGGCCGGCCGGGTTCACGTCGGCCGACGCGGCGGGCTTGCCGATCCTCCCGGGGCTGGCGCTGTACAACGAGGTCGCGCACGGCGCGATCGATCACGCATTGCGCTTCACCGCCCCCTGCACGGCCAAGAAGTACGTGTACCCCGCCCGCCACGAGGCGTCGACGTGCAGCGGCGCTTCACTACCGCCGATGGGGCTTCGGGTACGCCTGAAACGCGGCGTCAACATCTCCGGCCTGCCGTACCAGGCGCGCGTGGTCGCGCAAGCGCTGAAGCGCTACGGAATGATCCTCGCCGACAACGGCTCGCCCTGGTACATCTCGGGGGCGCCCGACCGCCACTGGAACAACGATGCCCTGCACCTGCTCGACCGGCTGAGCGGCAGGGACTTCGAAGTGGTGAACACCGGCTCGCTGCCGCACCCCGGCTTGTAGGGGGGTGAAATCAGGGAGCCCGCGGGCTCTGTAGCAGCGTGGATGCGCTGCTGGCGTTCATCGGCGAGCACCGTTTCGTGCTGCCCGCTCAGGCCGGGGCGCTGCTCGGGACCTCCGAGGAGGCCGCGCGGGCCCGGCTGCGCGAGCTGGCCGACGCCGGCTATCTGATCGAACAGCCGGTGCTCACCGGCCAGCCGGTCACCTACCGCGTCACCCGCCGCGGCCTCGACGTGACCAGAAGCCGGTTGCGCCCGCTGCCGATCTCTTTGACGAACTACTGGCACGACGTCGGCGCTGCCTGGCTGTGGCTGGCGGCCGGCAACGGCGCGTTCGGCCCGGCGCGCGAAGTCCTCGCCGAGCGCGTGATGCGCTCACGCGACGCCCGCGGAGGCGATGCTCGGCTCGGCGTCCGCCTGGGTGGGGTCGGCCGCGATGGACGGGAGCGCCTGCACTATCCCGATCTGCTGCTCGTCGACCGAGCCGGGCGGCGAGTGGCGATCGAGCTCGAGATCACGGCCAAGAGCCCGTCGGCTCGGGAGAAGATCCTCGCCGGCTACGCCGCAGATCCGCGGATCGACAACGTTGTCTACGTCGTCTACAAGCCGCAGGTGGCACACGCGCTGTGCAGGTCCGTGTCGCGCCTGGGGATCTCGTCGCTGGTCGCGATTCACATGGTGCGACAGCCTGACCGCCCGCCACCCGATGCGGGCCGCACGCGTGGGATCGCGCGCCAGGGTCAGCGGCGGGTCGGAGAGCTGACGCGATGAGCACCGGCTCTCCGGGCCGCCGCCGCCGGCCCTACTGGCTGATGCCCGTGTTCGCGGCGCTGATGCTCTCGCCGCCGGCCTGGGTGACCGTGGCTCTGCTCGCCTGCTCGGTCGTGGCGGCCGTCGGGCTCAGCGCCAGGCGGATCGCCCGTGCCCGGGCCGCGCACGCGACCGCCGCCGGCGACGGCGTCGCGCTCGGCGTCGACGCCGGCGGGCGCCAGGTGGTCCTCTCAGACCAGCAGCTGTCGGCTCATGGCCTGATCCTCGGCGCGAGCGGCGCCGGCAAGTCCACCACGCTGCTGCGGATCCTCACCGACCACGTCACCCGGAACCGGCCGGTGATCGTGATCGACATGAAGGGCTCACCGTCGTTCGCCGGCGAGCTCGAGGCCGCGGCCGCGGCGGCCGCTCGTCGGTTCGCGCTGTGGAGCATCGACGGCCCCGCCCACTGGAATCCCCTGAGCCACGGCAACCCGACCGAGCTCAAGGACAGGCTGATCGCAACCGAGCGCTTCAGCGAGCCCCATTACAAGCGCGCCGCCGAGCGCTACGCCCAGATGGCGCTCGGAGTGCTTGCCCAGGCGCATCCCGGCCAGCCGCCGACGCTCACCGAGATCGTGACGGCGATGGATCCTCACCGCCTGCCGCGGATGCTGCGCGACCTCCCCGGTTCGCTGGCCGAGCGCGTCCAGGACTACCTCACGGAGCTGGGGCCCGACCAGATCAGCGCGGTCAAAGGGTTGCGGACGCGGCTGGCGCTGCTGGCCGAATCGGCGGCGGGGCCGTTTCTGGAGCCCGCACGAGACTCCGGCGGTCAGATCGACCTGCGTCGCGCTCTGTCAGGGGATGCGGTCGTCGTTTTCAGCCTCAATTCGGGCCGCTATCCCGGACTCGCGGCGCAGCTCGGCACGATGGTCATCCAGGACCTGGTCTCGGCAGCGGGCGAGCGGCTGTCCGCAGCAGCGGGGGCGCGCCCAGTCCCCGCGATCGTCGGCATCGACGAGTTCTCGGCGCTAGGGGCCGATCACGTCCTTCAACTGGTTGCGCGCGGCCGCGAAGCCGGGCTGAGCATCGTCCTCGCCACCCAGGAGCTGGCCGACATGCAGCGCGCCGCAGCGGGCTTGCGCGATCAGCTGCTGGGCAACGCCGCGGTCAAGATCATCCACCGCCAGGACGTGCCCGACTCCGCGCTGACGGCGGCACAGCTCGTCGGCACTCACCAGGTGTGGGAGCGCACCATCCAGACGGGCGGAGGTCTGCTCGGCCGCTACGACACGCGCCGCAGCAGTCGCCGGCAGGTCGAGCGATTTGTGATCCACCCCGATCAGATCAAGCGCCTGACCACCGGCGAGGCGATCCTGATCACCAAGCAGCCGTCGACGCAGACGCGGGCGATGCGCGTCCGGCCACCCCAGCGCTCGGGGCACGAGCTGGGATGACCGGACGCCCTGGGCGTGGGGGCCGCCCTTGCACCCCGCGAAGCCCTACCCGCCGAAGCCGTTGGCGGTGATGTAGACGGTGCTCGAGCCGTTGGGCTGGATCAGCAGCGCCGGGGCCAGGCACTTCGCCGGCAGCGTCAGCGACGCGCGAATCCGTGCGTCGCCCGACGTCGACAGCGGGACCGACGGCGTCGTTGCGGCCGCCGTCGTGTCGTTGCCACAGAACAGCGCCGCCCGCACGGTCGTGACCGGGCCGGGCGTGCCGTTGCCGGTCGGAGGTGGGATCACCAGACCACGGATCCGGACGTCGAGGCGCCCGTCCTGGCGTAGGCGAGCCTCGCCGAAGCTCAGCACCCAGGGAGCGCCGCCTGCGGCGTTGCCATGCAGCGCGGGATCAGTCGGGACGGTCGGCGCCAGCGTGGTGTCGAACAGCGTGTTGCCACGGTGCTCGCCGAAATTGCCGTGCTCGTCGAACCCGCGATGTCCGCCCTTGTCGTGCTGCCCGCCGTTCCCGTGGTCCCCGCCCCGGTCGCCCAGAGCGCTCACGGCGGTGATCGACGAGCCGGCGAACGCGGCGGCGGTCAGTGCGGCGACCGCGGCTCGCTTGGTCACGTGCATGCTTGCTCCTCGTCTTTTGACCTTGCCCCCGGCGATCCGGCCAGGCCGCATTCAGGGCTTCTGATCGGTAGGACGCCGCAAGCGGCAGAAGATCACGCGGGAGCAGTCATGCGCGCGGTCCGACCACGCAGACGAAGCCCAACGGGTGCTCGTCGAGTGCCTCGAAGCAGTGCAGCTCGTCGCCGGCGACGTAGACCACGTCCCCCTCCCCCACCTCGTGAACCTCGTCGCCCAATGTGACGCGTGCACGGCCGGTGACGATCACAACGCCGTGGTCGTGGGGATGGCTTTCGCGAGCGGTTCGGCCGCCGGCCGGGACATCGAAGTACCGGACGCGATAGCGCGTGGCACCCTCGGCCTCGCCGATCAGCTCGTGCTTGCGGACCCCGGACAGCGCCGGATCGTCGTACTGGAGCGCAATGACGCCCTCCCACCCC
>DASYFZ010000190.1:0-2270 GCA_036000295.1 Solirubrobacteraceae bacterium | reverse complement strand
CGTGGTGGTGCAGCCCGGCTCCGGCGACGTGCTCCAGTTTCTGAAGGCGGGAATCATGGAGGTGCCGGACGTGCTCGTCGTAACCAAGGCCGATCTTGGGCAGATCGCCGGGCGGGCGCAGTCGGACTTGCGCGCGGCACTCGCGTCGCTCGGCGCCGGCGGCGTCGAGGTGTTGGCGGTCTCTTCGGTGTCGCCGCCATCGGGGATCGACGAGCTCGTGCTGGCGCTCGATCGCCACCGCGCCGGGCTAGACCTGTCGGCGCGGCGGCTTCGCGCCCGGCGGATGCACGCGCTTGCGGACTTCGTGACCGAGCACGGCGAGCGGGGCCTGCGCGCTGTGGGCGGTCGCCGGGAAGCCGAGAAGTGGCTGTCAGATCAGGATCCGGGGCTGGACGTCGCCGCGCTGGAGCGGCTGCTCTCAGAGCACGCCGACCGGCCTGAGTGATCCGTCAGAATCGGCGGCGTGAACCGCATCGTGCTTCCCGCGGAGCCGCTGGCCGACGGCGCAACCCGCCTGCGGCCGTGGCGCGACACCGATCTGCCGGCAATCGTCCGCGCCTGCCAGGACCCCGACATCGTCCGCTGGACACGGGTTCCGGCGCGCTACGGCGAGGCCGACGCGCACTCATTCCTGCTCGCGCGTTACGACGCGTTGCACGCGGGGTCGACGGCGCCGTTTGCGATCGTCAGCGCCGCCGATGACACGCAGCTGCTCGGCTCGATCTCGCTGATGCGACTTGCGTGGCAGCACGCCCGCGGCGAGGTCGGGTACTGGCTGGCGCGCGACGCTCGTGGCCAGGGCCACGTGACCCGCGCGGTCCGGCTGATCTGCCGCTGGGGCTTCGACACGCTGGATCTCGAGCGGATCGATCTGCTGGCGGGCACCGGGAATGCGGCGTCGCAGCAGGTCGCCGAGCGCGCCGGCTTCACTCGTGAGGCGATCCTGCGGTCCTACATGCGCGGCAAGGGCGAGCGCCAGGACATGGTCGCGTTCGGGCTGTTGCGCGACGAGTTCTGATCCACGGCCCGGACGCCGCCGGACTCAGCCCCACTGACTGCTGAGCGACTGAAACTCCGGATCGTCTCGTAGCGACGCGAAGTCCTCGTCCTTGCGCGCCGATGCCGCGAGCTCCGATCGCGCGTCCTCGCGCAGCACCCCGAACGCCTGACCGAGCGAGGCCAGCGCGTCGTCCCGATTGCCCTGGATCGCCTCCAGGCAGGCGAGGTTGTAGTGGAGCGTCGCGGCCTTGGGACGGGCTTTCAGGCCCTCGGTGAGGATCTCCCGTGCCCGCTCAGGATCGGTCCGCATCAACGGCGCCGCGCGAAACGCCCACTCCCAGGCGGAGGGCTCGAACGTCGGCGGGCCGCCGAAGCTGAGGACAGTGGTCTGGGGCTCCGCCGCCACGGCGTGGCGCTGCGAGGCCGGATCGGGGATGAACACGTACGTGCCGGCGGGCGCGTCGTGCTCCGCGCCGTCGATCGTGAATGTTGCGCGGCCGCTCGCGACGAAGTACAGCTCCTCATGCGCGAGCGAGGGATCCTCACTGTGCGGCTCGACCACGTCGTCGCCCACCTTCGCCGCCGTATAGGCGTTGCATCCGAACGCGCGAATGCCCAGGGTGGCCCGCACGGGCCGCCACGTCAGGCTGCCCGGGCCGGGGATCGATTCGAGCTTGTCCAGGTGGATGGTCCGCGGCGGCTGTGTCATGGACGACCGACAGGGTAGCCTTAGTTCGATGGATGTCGAGCCTTTGCGAGACGGCCACGGTCGGCTGATCGGGGATCTGCGCGTATCGGTCACCGATCGCTGCAACTTTCGCTGCCAGTACTGCATGCCGGCGGATGGCCTGCCGTGGCTGCAGCGCGAAGAGATCCTGCGGTTCGAGGAGATCACGCGGATCGTGTCCGTGATGGCCCGGATGGGCGTCCACGACGTGCGTCTGACCGGCGGCGAGCCGCTCGTCCGGCGCAACTTCCCCCAGCTCGTGCAGATGCTCGCTCTCGTCGACGGCGTCGAGGATCTGTCGGTCACGACCAACGGATTTCTGCTCGAGCGCGACGCCGAGGCGCTGGTGCGCGCCGGGGTAAATCGTTTCAACGTGTCGATCGACTCGCTCCAGAAGGACCGCTTCTACGAGCTCACACGCCGCGACGCGTTGCCGCAGGTCCTCCGGGGCCTGGAGGTGCTGGGCACGTTCCCGGAGGCGCACCCGATCAAGATCAACGCCGTTGCATTGCGCGACTTCACCGAGGAAGAGGCGCTGCCGTTC
>DASYFZ010000178.1:0-5187 GCA_036000295.1 Solirubrobacteraceae bacterium | reverse complement strand
TATGCGTGGCATCCCGACGGCGTCGCGCGCTCGAAGCTGTGGAACAAGCTCGCGGGCAAAGGGCTCGGCGTGACCGCCACAGCCCGCAACTGGACCACGGTCACCACGTTGTTGGAGATGGCCGAGGAGTAGTGCACCGCTACGAGGTCGTCGATGTCTTCACTGACACGCCGCTGCAGGGAAACCCTGTCGCGGTGTTCACCGGCGCGGCCGACCTCAGCGGGGAGGTGATGCAGAGCGCCGCGCGCGAGATGAACCTCTCGGAGTCGGTGTTCGTCGTGGATGGGCGGTCAGACCCGGGCGGATATGACGCCCACATCCGCATCTTCACCCCGGCAACCGAGCTCCCGTTCGCTGGACATCCGGTGCTCGGTACGGCGTTCGTGATTGGGGAAGCCCAGCGCCTGGCGCTGGTGCGGCTGAAGACGACGGCGGGCGTGATCCCGGTTGCGCTCAGCCGCGAGCGCAACCGGATTGTCTACGGCGAGATGGAACAGCCGATCCCCGAGTTCGAGGCGTTCGAGCGGGCCGACGAAGTGCTCGCCGCGGTTGGCGTGGAGCGCTCTGAGCTGCCGGTCATGGCATGTCGGAACGGTCCGGTGCACGTCTACGTGGCGCTTGCCAGCGAGGACGCGGTCGCCGCGCTCGAGCCGGACCTGACCGCGCTGGGCAAGCTGCATGGCGTCGGCGTGAGCTGCTTTGCCGGGCGCGGCGGACGGTTCAAGACGCGCATGTTCGGCCCGGGAGTTGGTGTGCCCGAGGACCCAGCGACCGGCTCGGCCGCCGGCCCGCTCGCGGTCCACCTCGCGGGCCACGGGTGGAGCGAGTATGGCCGGCCGATCCAGATCCGCCAGGGCGAGGAGATCGGCAGACCGTCCGTGCTGCACGCGCGCGTCGACGGATCCAACGAGCGGATCGAGCGGGTTGTCGTGGGCGGGGCCGCCGTGGTTGTCGCCCACGGGGAGTACCGACTCGATTAGGCTCGGCGGCATGGACCTGACTCCACGCCAGCGCCGCGCGCTCGAGCAGATCTGCGACGCGTTCTGCCCATCGGGTGACGGCCTGCGCAGCGCCACCGAGCTGGGCGTTCCCGACGGCGTGATCGCCGCGGTCACACGCAACCCTCGCCGATCGGAGCGCAAGCAACTGGCGACGCTGCTGTCGCTGTGGAACACCGTCGCGCTGGGTGCGCTCGGCGGCGCCGGGCTGAAGCGCTGGGACTCGCTCACCGCCGACCAGCGTGAGCGCGTCCTGCTCGCCTGGGGAGACTCGCGTGCGCCGCAGCGGCGCGCCGTCTTCCAGGCTCTGCGCAAGGCGGCGCTGCTGTTCTACTACATGCTTCCGGGCCCCGACGGGGCGCGAAATCCGGCCTGGGACGCGGTCGGCTACGACGGCCCGCTGGGCATCCTGCCCGACCCTCCGGGCAAGCCGCTGACCACCGTGCAGCTGGACGGGCGGGACGTCAAGCTCGACTGCGACGTCGTGATCGTCGGCTCGGGAGCCGGCGGCGGAGCCACCGCGGCGGTGCTCGCCGGGGCGGGCCTCGACGTGGTGGTGGTCGAGTCGGGCGACTACTACGACGACCAGGATTTCGACGGCTCCGAGCTCGGAGCGATCACGCGCTACTACATGGCCGCACCGACCGCCACGCACGACCAGAGCGTCGGCCTGCTCGCGGGCTCGTGCCTGGGCGGCGGCACCGTCGTCAACTACTCGACCTCGTTTCGGACGCCCGACGACGTGCGCGCCGAGTGGGCATCCCACGGCGTCCCGGCGTTCACGTCCGAGGACTACACGGCGAGCCTCGACGCGGTCTGTGAGCGGTTGGGCGTCAACCAGGAGCACAACGACCCGTCGACGCGCGATCAGAAGCTGCGCGACGGCTGCCTGGCGCTTGGCTGGCATGTCGACGCGATGCCGCGGGGGGTCCGTAAGTGCGCCCAGGGCAAGGAATGCGGGTACTGCGGGCTGGGGTGCCGGGTTGGCGCCAAGCAGTCGGTGGTCAAGACGTGGCTTGCCGACGCGCACGGCGCCGGGACGCGCCTGGTCGTGCGAAGCCGCGTTCAGAAGGTCCTGGTCGAGGGCGGGGCGGCCCGGGGGATCATCGGCGTCACCGCCGAGGGCAAGCGGCTCGAGATTCATTCGCGCGCCGTCGTGGCGGCCTGTGGGGCGATCCACACGCCCGCGCTGCTCAAGCGATCCGGGCTGACCAACGCCAACATCGGCAAGCACCTGAAGCTTCACCCGGCGACCGCGGTGTTCGGCGTCTTCGATGAGGAGCTCAAGCCCTGGGAGGGCGTCATGCAGGCGCTCTACTCCGATCAGTTGCGCGACCTGCACGACGGCTACGGCCTCAAGTACGAGACCGCCGCCGAGCACCCCCACCTGTTCATCGGGTTTGCGCCGTGGCGCGGCGCCCACCACCACTTCGAACTGATGGAGGCGATGTCGAGCACGGTGCCGATCGGCGTGCTGCTGCGCGACCGTGACGGCGGCGAGGTTCGCGTCGGGCGCGACGGCGAGCCGGTGGTCCGCTACAAGCTGTCGGAGTTCGACGCCGGTCATCTGCGGACCGGGATCGACGGCGCCGCGCAGATGCTCGAGGCCGCGGGAGCGAGGCGCGTGTTCAGCTCGCACGCCAAGTGGGTCGGCTATGACACCTCGACGGGCACCCGCGCCCAGTTCATGGCTGACGCGGATGCGGCGGGCTACGGCGCCGGCCAGTGCATCCTGAACTCGTTCCACATCATGGGATCAGCGCGGATGGGCGGGTCGTCCTCCACCTCCGCGTGCGATCCGACCGGACAGACCTGGGAGGTCCGGGGGCTGTACGTGCTCGACGGCTCGAGCTTTCCCAGCGCCTCGGGCGTCAACCCGCAGATCTCGATCCAGGCGATCGCGCACATGGGCGCGCGCGGGCTTGCGGCGACGCTGAGCTGACCGCTCACGAGCGCGCCGGCGCGCCAGTTGCCCGGCCGGGTCGCCGGTGAGATACTCGCCTTGTCCGCAATGCTTTTGCCGGAGGTGAAGTAGATGTCTGACCCGGCTCATGTTCTCGTCGTCGCGCATCAGACGGCGGCCACCAGCGGCTTGCTCGACACGGTCAGAGCACGTGCCCAGCGGAGTCCCGCGACGTTCCATCTCGTCGTTCCACGCCAGGCGCACGGCATGCACAAGGTCGTCGATCCGCAGGACACCGGCGAGGACGAGGCCCAGCAAGTGCTCGCTGAGGCCCTCCCCAAGCTGAGCGAGGCTGCGGGGTCGGAGGTCACGGGCAGTCTCGGTGATTCCGAGCCGCTGATGGCGATCCACGACGCCGTCAACCTCGGCGACTACGACGAGATCATCATCTCGACGCTGCCGCTGGGGATCTCCCGCTGGTTGAAGCTCGACCTGATCTCAAAGGCCCGCGCGCTTGGTCTGCCCGTGACGCACGTGCAGGCGCCGACGAAGGCGCCGGCGGGTGTCAGCAGCACGTAGCCGCCGAGAGAGTTGAAGTAGGCTGCCGGGCGATGAAGCTCGCCACGTTCCGTGCGCCCGGCCGGTCGCAGCCGCTCGCCGGCGAGGTGCTCGACGACCGGGTCGTCGCCTTCGACGGCGGCGTCGGCGTGGCCGATGTCCTGTCCGGAGCGACGCCGTCGCGCGCCTCGGAGTCGTGGGGGCTGTCGGAGGTAACGCTGCTGGCGCCGGTCCCGCGCCCGGGGACCATCTACGCGATCGGCCGCAACTACGCCGCGCACGCCGCAGAGATGGGCAACGAGGCTCCCGCGGAGCCGATCGTGTTCGTCAAGGTGGCGGGCTCGGTGGCGCCGCCGGGGGGACCGGTCCGCTGCCCCGAGGTGGTGCGACGGCTCGACTACGAAGGCGAGCTCGTGATCGTGATGGGCTCCGGCGGGTCGATCGCCGGCTATTGCGTCGCCGACGACGTCAGCGCGCGCGACCTCCAGGGACGCGAGCCGCAATGGACGCGCGCCAAGGGCGCCGACACCTTCTGCCCCTTCGGCCCCTGGGTGACCACAGCCGATGAGGTGCCCGACGCGGGCAGCCTCAGCTTGCGCACGTGGGTCAACGGCGATCTGCGCCAGGACGCGAACACCTCCGACCTGGTGTTCGGCTGCAACGAGCTCGTGGCCTTCATCGGTCAGACATGCACGCTGCGGCCCGGCGACCTGATCCTGACGGGCACGCCGAACGGCGTGGGCATGGCAATGGATCCGCCCCAGTTCTTGAAATCCGGTGACGAAATCCGGATTGAAATCGAACGTTTGGGCGCAATCGAACACCGGGTGGCATAAAGCTCGATTAAGCGGGTAGCAGGCCCTCCATGAGAGGAGGGTCGGGATGCTGAGGCTGCACCCGTCGACGATCGACTACGTGATCATCGCGATCTACTTCGCGGTGGTCCTTGGCATCGGGTTCATCGCCCGGCTGTTCATCAAGACCGACCTCGACTTCTTCCTGTCGGGGCGCTCACTGCCGGCGTGGATCACCGGCCTCGCGTTCATCGCCGCCAACCTCGGCGCGCTGGAGATCCTCGGGCAGGCGGCAAACGGGGCCCAGTACGGCGTCGCCGCCGTGCACTACTACTGGATCGGCGCCGTACCGGCGATGGTGTTCCTGGGCCTGTTCATGATGCCGTTCTACTACGGCGCGAAGGTCCGCTCGGTGCCTGAATACCTGCGGCTGCGCTTCAACGAACCAGCGCACGCATTCAATGCCGGCACGTTCGCCGTCGCCACGGTGCTCATCTCGGGGGTGAACCTGTTCGCGCTTGCGCTGATCATCCACCTGCTGCTCGGGTGGTCGGTGACGACCGCGATCCTGATCGCGGCCGCGATGGTGCTCGTGTACATCACGCTGGGAGGACTGACCTCGGCGATCTACAACGAGGTCCTGCAGTTCTTCATCATCGTCGCGAGCCTGCTGCCACTCACGCTGGTGGCGCTGCATTCGGTCGGCGGCATCGACGGAATCAAGCACAGGGTCAAGGCGTTCAAGCCGCTGGGCGAACCCGGGCTGCACGCCTGGCAGGGGTTGGGCGTCCACCACGTCACCAACCCGCTCGGCTCCGACTGGGTCGGCCTTGTGTTCGGGCTTGGCTTCGTGCTCAGTTTCGGCTACTGGACGACGAACTTCGCCGAGGTTCAGCGCGCGCTGTCTGCGAAGAACATGTCGGCCGCCCGCCGC
>DASYFZ010000120.1:0-1621 GCA_036000295.1 Solirubrobacteraceae bacterium | reverse complement strand
GGTGATGCCGTACTCGGCCCACACGCCCTCCCGGATCGCGGCGGCGAGCGGCGTGAGGAACACCAGGAACAGGGCGCACGCGAAGACCGGAGCGAACATCGCGTTGCCGAAGAGCCGCACCAGCCAGGAGCCGATGACGGCGTCGAAGCGTCGTCGCGGAACGCCGCGCAGCGCGACGCGGGCGAGCGCGATCGGGCGGCCCAGGCTGATCAGCGCAGGAACGGCGAACAGCAGCAGGGCGATCCGCGTCGTGCACGCCCAGCGCAGCTCGGCGCTCTCGGCGCCGAGGAAGCCGAAGGAGACCACGGCGTACGAGCCGAGACCGAGGGCCAGAAAAGCTGCGGTGAGCCGCGGCGGCCAGCGGTGGCCGCGCCGGCGGAGGGCCGCAACACCGCGCAGATAGAGGACGGCGGCGAGGACGATGGCGATCGCGGCGACGGGGTCGAACCGCCAGGTCGTGAGAACGACGAGTACGGGTGGCGTAGGGGACTCCCTTCACAGGCCGGGGCGTTACCATTATGGGGTTATGAATGACGTCGTCGCCGGAATCGTCTGGTCGCTCGCCCCGACCGTGCTCGTCGGGCTGCTGTTCTGGGTCGTCATGCGCTCGATTGTGCGAGCCGACCGCACCGAGCGGACGGTCTACTCCCGCATGGAGGCTGAGGAGCGCGCCCGCCGCGGGCTCGCACCCAAGTCCTGAACGTCTTCGCAGGTCGCCGGTGGCGTCGCGGCCCGTGACGGGGACCGTTTCGATACGGTAGCGGTGGACGTTCGAGACCGCAGAGGAGTACCGGCCGATGGATGCAGGGTTCCTCACCACGATCGTCGTGATCGTCCTCCTGCTGGCCGACTTCGTCATCCGCGTGATCGCGATCATCGTCGTGCCGCGCAACCGCAAGCCGTCGTCGGCCATGGCCTGGCTGCTCGCGATCTTCCTCATCCCGTACCTGGGGGTGCTGTTCTTCCTGCTCATCGGCTCGTACAAGCTCCCCAAGCGCCGGCGGCTGAAGCAGGAGGAGATCAACACCTTCATCATCGACAGCACCGAGGGCATGGAGCGGGTGAGCCGCGACCATCCGTGGCCGCCGTGGCTCGAATCCGTCGTCGAACTGAACCGCAACCTGGGCGCCATGCCGCTCGTCGGCGGCAACTCGGCCACGCTGAACGGCGACTACGAAGCGTCGCTGGCCGCGATGACGAAGGAGATCGCCGGGGCGCGCCGCTACGTCCACGTCGAGTTCTACATCCTCACCTGGGACACGACGACCGCGCCGTTCTTCGACGCGCTGGAGGATGCGATCAAGCGCGGCGTGACCGTGCGGGTGCTCCTCGACCATGTCGCCTCCCTCCGCACACCGGACTACCGGCGCACCCTCAAACGCCTGACCGCGATGGGTGCGAAGTGGAGGCTGATGCTGCCCATCCAGCCGTTCCGCGGCCGCTACCAGCGGCCGGACCTCCGCAACCACCGCAAGATCCTGGTCGTCGACGGGCGCGTCGGGTTCATGGGTTCGCAGAACGTGATCGACCGCAGCTACAACAAGCGGTCGAACATCCGGCGCGGCCTCAAGTGGAAAGAGCTGGTGGTGCGCCTCGAGGGGCCGATCGTGGCCGGCCTCAA
>DASYFZ010000073.1:0-7008 GCA_036000295.1 Solirubrobacteraceae bacterium | reverse complement strand
TCCCGGCGTCGCCTCCCTCGAGGACCCCACGAGCTCGCAGCGCAACGCCGATCCCGCGCGGCTGCCCCCGGGCGGTTCGTTATCGCAACGGTGCCCCCTCAGGCACCGATGGCGCGTGTAGTTCGTCCGCCACGCCCCGATCGCCATCGGCTATCTGCTGAACGATCTCGGCGAGATCCAGCCACCCCCAGAACTCGCGATGCTCGCCCCCGGCAATGCGCGTAGTTCCCCGTATCGGATCCGATCCCACCTCGACCGAAATCGTCAGCTCCACCGTTGCAGCCACCGGCTGATCCTGACCCCCGCGCGCTCCATTCGCGTCGGGTCCCCCACCTGATCTTTGGGTTTTGGCCCCCAGCCCATTTGCCTGCCCCTGCAGGCGGCTGTGCGGCGACGCCGGGTCGCCCCACGCCCGGCGTCGCCTTGATGCCCCCGGCTCGGCGTCGCGGTGGAAACCCCCCGGTCCACCGCGATCGTTGCCGATGCCGAATACAGCTGCCTCATGCACACCAGCATCCTGACGCGCGTGAGCGGGCCTCGCGTCGGGACCCCCGCCCGATATTTAGAACTTGGAGTGGCTCAGCTGTGCCGGCGGCGCCGGCGGCGGCGCAGCAGGAACACCGACACCACAACGACTCCGGCGACGACCGGGGCCGGGTTCTTCTTCGCGCGGTCCCACAGCACGGAGCTGACGAGCGAGCCGGCGTCGAGCGGCTCGGCCGGGACCTGTGGCGGAGGCGGAGGCGGCGGGGGTGGTGGTGGCGGCGGGGGCGCGGCGGGCTCGGGCACGGGCTCAGGCTCCGTCGGTGTGGGCTCGGGCTCCGGCGGTGCGGGCTCGGGCTCGTGGGCAACCGGCTCCGGAGCCTCGGGCTCTGGCTGAGGCTCCGGCTCCGGAACGGCAGGCTCGGGCGCCTGGTCGTGGGCAACCGGCTCGGGGACATGCTCGGGCTCCGCGGCAACCGGCTCCGGCTCGCGCTCCGGCTCCGGCTCAGCAGCGACGGGCTCTGGCTCGGGCTCGTGCGCGACCGGCTCAGGCTCGGGCTCGTGCGCGACCGGCTCGGGCTCGTGCGCGACCGGCTCGGGCTCGTGCGCAACCGGCTCGGGCTCGTGCGCGACCGGCTCGGGCTCCGGCACGGTCTCGTGGATCGCGGTTGCCGGCTCGGGCGCCGCCGCCGCAGGCTCATGGGCGAGCATTTCCTGCAGACGCCTTGCGAACTCCCTCAAGAGCCTCTCCGAGATGTCCTCGATCATCCCGCCCCGACCGAACCGGGCCAGCCTCCCGGTGATGTGGTAGTCGGTGTCGACCTCGACTCGGGTCCCACCGCCGGTCTCGGTCAGCTTCGAGTTGATCGTCGCGTTCGCGCCGCCCTGGCCGCGGCGGTCACTCCCGTTGGCCAACATCGTCGCGGCGTGCGCGGTCTCGTCGACGTCCTTCATCTCGAGCTTGCCGGTGTAGGAAGCGGTCGTCGGCCCGATCTTGATCGTGAACGCGCCGTTGTAGCTGCCGTCCTCGTTGCGCCCGGTGATCGACGCGCCCGGCAGGCAGGGAGCAACGCGCTCGATGTCGATCAGCGTCCTCCACACCTGCTCAACCGGCGCGGAAACCTCAAAGGACTGCTCTAGCTTCATCCCGAATCGCCTCCAGATCGTCAGGGGTGTCGACGTCGCGTCCTGAGCACAGCTCCCCACATTCAATCGTGGGGCCGCCGCGCAGGATGTCTCGGGCTCCTTGGTCGCCGCTGAGCGTCGACAGTGCCCGGATCTGCTCGGCCTCGAGCACGACCGGGTGCCCCGGCCGCCCGTCATACAGCGCCCGCGTGCCGCCCGGCTCGTCGATGAACCGGGAGATCACCGCGGAGCTCACCAGCGGCGAGTCGCCGAGGGTCACAATCACCTTGTCAGCTCCCTCGAGCGCACGCAGACCGCAGCGCAGCGACGCTGCCTGGCCGGTCTCCCAGTCCTCGCACACGATGGGCTGCGCGCGGCCGAAGTCGACCTGATCGCGCACATCCGAAGCGCGCGCGCCGAGCACGACCACGATCCGCTCGAGCTCGTCGACATCGCACTGGGCCCGGATCGCGTGCTCCACCAACGGGTGCCCGTCCAGGGGCGCCAGCAGCTTCGACTGCTCGCCGAAGCGCGTCCCCGCGCCGGCGGCCAGGATCAGCCCGGCAATCAAGCCGGGACCTCGTGGATCCGGCCCTTGACGTTTGCCAGCCGTCCGCCCTCGCGGCCATGCCGCGCGGCGACGATCTCCGAAAGGATCGACAGCGCGGTTTCCTCGGCGCTGACCGCGCCGAGGTCCAGGCCGAGCGGCGCCGACATGCGCTCGAGCTCGTGTTCCTCGAAGCCCGCGCTCAGCAGTCGCTCACGGCGCTTGGCCTGCGCCCGCTTGGAGCCCATCGCGCCGATGAACCGTGCCGGTGATCGCAGCGCGATGTGCAACACCGCGTCGTCGAGCTTGGGGTCATGCGTGAGGACCGCGACCGACGTCGCGGGGTCGATCGGTCCAAGCTCGGCCAGGGCTTCCTCGGGCCAAGCCGCCACGACCTCCTCGGCGTCGGGGAACCGCTCACGGGTCGCAAACCGTGCCCGCGGGTCGACCACGTACGGCACCCAGCCGGCGTCGCGCGCGAGCGTGCATACATGGCTGGCGATGTCGACCGCGCCGAACAACAGCAGTCGCGGTGGCGGGGCGACGATGTCGACGAACATCGACCCTCGTCGGACCGAGGCGTCCGTCCACAGCAGTTCGTTGGCGACGCGCTCGCCCTCGTCGTCGAGCTCCGGGGCGCCGAGCGACCCCGAGCGGGAGCCGTCCGCCGCCAGCAGCAGCTTCGAGCCGGGTCTCGCGCCCTCGAGCAGCGTCACCTCAGCAGCGCGGCCGCCTGCCGTCGCGATCTCCGTGAACCGGCTGGGCTCATAGGTCTGCACCCACACGTCGATCTCGCCGCCGCACGGCAGGCCGACGTCCCAGGCCTCGGAGTCTGCGATCCCGAAGTGGACGAGCTGCGGCGGGTCGCCGTGATTGAGCACGCGATCGGCGATCTCCACGACTGCACCCTCTACGCATCCACCCGACACGCCGCCGGCAACCTCGCCGTACTCGCTGATCGCCATCTTCGTGCCGACCGGCCTGGGCGCCGAGCGTTGGGTGTCGACGACCATCGCCAGCGCGGCGCGGTCGCCGCGCGCGTTCCAGTCGCTTAGCTCGGTCAAGACGTCGTTCACTGCGTGCTCCTCAGATGTCCTCCAGGATGACAGCTAGCTCCTCGAGCGAGGCAAGCGAGTTGCCCGCCAGGAGCTCATCGGTGTAAGGAGTCGCGGCGCGCATCCCGCGCGTCAGCGGCTCGAACTCGGGGTGCGCGGCAAGGGGGTTCAGCCACACGAGCCGATGCGCGCTGCGGCGCAGGCGGGCCATCTCACGCCCGAGCTCCTCGGGGTCGCCGCGGTCCCAGCCGTCGGACAGGATGACGACGACGGCGCCGCGCCCGATCCGCCGCCCGTGCGCGCGGTTGAGCTCGGCAAGCGCAGCTCCGATCCGCGTTCCTCCCGCGAAGTCGGTCACCGCCGTGGCGGCGCGCTCGAGCGCGCGGTCGTGGTCGCGTCCGCCCAGCTCGTTGGTGATGCGGGTCAGCCGGGTCCCGAACGCGAACGCCTCGACGCGGCGCCGAGCGGCGACCGAGGCGTGCATGTACTGGATCAGCATCCGCGCGTAAGGAGTCATCGAGCCCGACACGTCGCACACCAGGACGACGGGCCGCGGGCGTGTGCTCGGCGCGCGCCAGTGGCGGTAAACGGGCTCGCCTCCGGTGCGCAGCGACGCGCGGACCACGCGGCGCAGGTCGGGCGTGTGACTGCGGCGCCTGGCCGGGCGAGTGCGACGCGAAAGGCGCGTAGGCCCGCGCCGTGCGAGCCGCGCGATCAAGACGCGCGCAATCGCCATCTCCGCATCGGTGTACTGCGAGAAGTCCTTATGGCTGAGCAGCTCGACGTCGCTGTAGGCAGACGGCACGATCGTCGGGTCCTGCTCGTCGGGGGTGCCGGTCGCCTCGCCGGCGACCGCGGCGCGCGGCGGCATGGGACGCTCGATCTTGCCCAGGGGCTCGTAGGGGTCCTGTCCGAAGTGCATCCGCTCGTCGCCGAAGACGGCCCGGAACGCCTGCTCGAAGCGCTCGATGTCGCGGTGGCTCGAGCAGAGCACGCTGCGCAGCGCCAGCCGCGTATCGTCGCGCGAGCTCGGGTCGACCGCGGTCACCGCCTCGTGCGCGGCGAGCACCTCGCCGAGCCCGACTCGCGTTCCCTGCGCTCGCATTGCCTGCGCGAGGGCGCTGAGCCGGTCGATCACGATGTCCGCATGAACGGCGACAGCGTCGCCGTCGCTAGACACCCTCGAGCACCTTCCGCTCGCGCACCCGCTCGACGTCCTCGTGGACCTTGAGCGCCGCGCCGAGCGTGTCCTCGAGATCGCCCTCGTCGCCCAGCGCCATGAGCGCCTGGGCCCACACGATGGTCTCCCCCACACCCGGAAGCTTGTACAGGTCGCCATGTTCGCGAAGGCGGCTGACCGCGGTCACGACGCGGACGACGATCTCCTCCGGGACGCCCGGGATCCGCGCGCGCACGATCTCGCGCTCGCGATCTGCTCTCGGATAGTCGATCCAGTGGTACAGGCACCGGCGCTTGAGCGCGTCGTGCAGCTCGCGCGTTCGGTTCGAGGTGAGGATCACCACGGGCCGGTGCTTTGCCGTGATCGTCCCGAGCTCGGGGATCGTGACCGCGAAGTCCGACAGGAACTCGAGCAGGAACGCCTCGAACTCGTCGTCGGCGCGGTCGATCTCGTCGATCAGCAGGACCACCGGTCCCTCGTTCTCCAGCGCGTCCAGCAGCGGCCGTCGCAGCAGGAACCGCCGGGAGAACAGCTGTCCCTCGTCGACGCCGCCCTCGGCGGCGCGTAGCGCGAGCAACTGTCGCGCGTAGTCCCAGTCGTAGACGGCGTGATGCAGGTCGATGCCCTCGTGGCACTGCAGGCGGATCAGGCGCGCGCCGCTCGCCGCGGCCAGCGCACGCGCCACCTCCGTCTTGCCGACGCCGGCCTCGCCCTCGAGCAACAGCGGCTGCTCGAGGGCCACCGCAAGGTGAATGCCCAGCGCCAGCGGCCGGTCAGCGAGATAGCCCTGGCTTGCGAGGGCGGCAGTTGCCGCCTCGACCGAGCCGATTTCCGCAAAGCTCACGCCGGCCGCTGAACCTCAGTCGCCGTCACGTCAGCCCTGCCGCCTTCGTGAGCGCGCGCCGGGTGAGCACCCGCGCCAGATGGCGCTTGTAGTCGGCGCTGGCGTTGAGATCGGCCGGCGGGTCGGTTCCCTCGGCTGCCTGCTCGGCGGCCTTCGCGATGCCGTCGGCCGTCAGCGACTGCCCGCGAAGGGCATCCTCGACGGCCTTGGCGCGAAGGGGCACGGAACCCATGTTAGTCAGCGAGATTCGCACGTCCTCGCAGACGTCGCCGGTCTGCTTGACCAGTGCGCTGACCGCAACCATCGCCCAGTCCTCGCTGCGACGGTTGAACTTCTCGTAGCCGTGTCCCCAACCGTCGAACGTCGGCATCCGGACCTCGGTAAGGACCTCGGTCGGGCCGATCGCCGTCTCCATGTAGTTCTGGAACAGGTCCGCGGCCTCGATCGTCCGCTGGCCGTCGGGGCCCTGCACGGTAACCGTGCCCTCGGCCGCGAGCAGCACGCCGGGGAGATCCGACGCCGGGTCGCCGTGGGCGAACGAGCCGCCGATGGTTCCGCGATTGCGGACCTGTGGGTCGGCAATCGTCCCGGCCACGGTCGACGTCAGGCCGAGCTCCGGAGAATGCTCGAGCTCGGTGTGCCGCGTCAGCGCGCCGATCCGCCAGGTCCCGTCCTCGCGGCTGATGCCGCCGAGGCCGGGGACCTTGCGTAGATCGATGAGCAGCGTCGGCGCCGCCAGCCGCAGCTTCATCAGCGGGATCAGGGAGTGTCCGCCGGCGAGCAGCTTGGCATCCTCGCCACCGTCCACGAGCATCTGGATCGCCTCGTCCAGCGACCCGGCGACCGCGTAGTCGAATTCGGCGGGGATCATGCTGGCGCACCTGCCTTTCCCTTGGCTTCCTGTATTGCCTCCCAGATCCGCATCGGGCTGAGCGGCATATCGATGAATGTGACGCCGAGCGGCCTCAGCGCGTCGAGCACGGCGTTGAGGACGGCCGGCGTCGCCGCGATCGTGCCGGCCTCGCCGACGCCCTTGACGCCGAGCGAGTTGACCGGTGACGGCGTCTCGGTGCGATCCGTTTCGTAACTGGGCAGCTCTGCCGCGGTCGGCAGCGCGTAGTCGACGAACGTCCCGGTTACGAGCTGGCCCGACTCGTCGTACTGGATGCGCTCGTAGAGCGCCTGACCGATGCCGTGCGTGATGCCGCCGTGCACCTGCCCGTCGATCAGCAACGGGTTGATCGCCGGGCCGCAGTCGTCGACCGCCACCCAGCGCACGACCTTTGTCTTGCCTGTCTCGGCATCGATGTCGACCACGCAGGCGTGCGCCCCGAACGGGAACACGAAGTTCTCAGGGTCGTAGAACGTCTGCTCGTCGAGCCCGGGCTCCATGCCCTCGGGCAGGTTCTCGGGGATGTACGCGGCGCCCGCCACCTCGGCGAGCGTCATTCCGCGATCGGGCGAGCCGCGAACGGACCACTTGCCGTCGCGCAGCTCGATGTCCTCGGGAGCGGCCTCGAGCTGGTGGGCGACGATCTGAGTGGCCTTGTCGGCCACCTTCTTGGCGGTAAGCGCAGCAGCCTCGCCACCGACCGCCAGTGACCGCGACCCGTACGTGTCGAGTCCAAAAGGACCGGTGTCGGTGTCGCCGTGCACGACCTCGACCATCGACGGGTCGACCCCGAGCCGGTCGGCGACGATCTGGGCAAAGCCCGTCTCGTGACCCTGGCCGTGCGGCGATGTGCCGGTGTAGAGCGTGACCGACCCGCTCGCG
>DASYFZ010000630.1:0-1841 GCA_036000295.1 Solirubrobacteraceae bacterium | reverse complement strand
GCCTTGACGACGCGAGCGCCGGAGCGCTCGTCCATCGCCTGGATGGTTCCGCGCCGGGAGTTCAGGTCGCCGATGACGTCACCCATGTTCTCTTCGGGGGTGACGACCTCGACCGCCATGAGCGGCTCGAGCAGGGCCGGGCTGGCCTTGCGCGCTGCCTCCTTGAAGGCGATCGAGCCGGCGATCTTGAAGGCCATCTCCGAGGAGTCGACCTCGTGGTACTGGCCGTCGAGCAGCGATGCCTTGACGCCGACCATGGGGTAGCCGGCGAGAACGCCGTACTGCATGGCGTCCTGCATGCCCGCGTCGACCGACGGGATGTACTCCCGCGGGATCCGGCCACCGGTGACCTTGTTCTCGAACTCGTAGGTCGCCCCGTCGGCCGCCATCTCCAGCGGCTCGATGGCGATCTGCACCTTCGCGAACTGGCCCGAACCACCGGTCTGCTTCTTGTGGGTGTAGTCGTACCGCTCGACGGCCTTGCGGATCGTCTCGCGGTAGGCCACCTGCGGCTTGCCGACGTTCGCCTCGACGTTGAACTCACGCCGCATGCGGTCGACCAGGATCTCCAGGTGGAGCTCGCCCATGCCCGAGATGACCGTCTGACCGGTCTCCTCGTCGAGGCGGACCTGGAACGTCGGGTCCTCCTCGGCGAGCTTCTGGATGGCCGTGCCCAGCTTCTCCTGGTCACTCTTGGTCTTCGGCTCGATGGCCACCGAGATGACCGGCGCCGGGAACGTCATCGACTCCAGGATGACCGGCTTCTGCGGGTCGCAGAGGGTGTCACCCGTCGTCGTCTGCTTCATGCCGTTGACGGCCACGATCTCGCCGGCGCCCACGCCCTGGCGCTCTTCGCGCTTGTTGGCGTGCATCTGGTAGATCTTGCCGACCCGCTCCTTGCGGTCCTTGGTGCTGTTGAGCACCGGGGACCCGGCGTCCAGCTTGCCGGAGTACACGCGGATGTAGGTCAGCTTGCCGAGGTGCTGGTCCGTCTGGATCTTGAAGGCCAGCGCCGAGAACGGCTCGTCCTCGTCGGCGTGCCGCAGGACCTCGGTCTCGCCGTCGAGCGCGGTGCCGACGATCGCCTCGATGTCCAGCGGGCTGGGCAGGTAGTCGGTGACGGCGTCGAGCATGGGCTGGACGCCCTTGTTCTTGAACGCCGAACCGGTGACGACCGGGTTGACCTGGCCGGCGATGGTGGCCTTGCGGATCGCGGCCTTGATGGTCGCGATCGGCACCTCTTCGCCCGCGAGGTAGGCCTCCATGATGGCGTCGTCGTTCTCGGCCACGCCCTCGAGCAGCTTCTCGCGGTACTCCGCGGCCTGCTCGGCGAGCTCGGCCGGGATGTCCTCGACGGCGTAGTCCTCACCGAGCTTGGTCTCGCCGCGCCAGGTCAGGGCCTTCATCTGGACGAGGTCGACGACACCGATGAAGTCGCCCTCGGCACCGATCGGGATCTGCAGGACCAGCGGGTTGGCGTTCAGGCGCTCGACCATCATGTCGACGCAGCGGAAGAAGTTCGCCCCCGTCCGGTCGAGCTTGTTGACGAAGCACATGCGCGGGACGCCGTACTTCTCCGCCTGCCGCCAGACCTGCTCGGTCTGCGGCTCGACGCCGGCGACACCGTCGTAGACGGCGACAGCGCCGTCGAGGACGCGGAGCGAGCGCTCCACCTCGACGGTGAAGTCGACGTGCCCGGGGGTGTCGATGATGTTGATGTCGAAGCCGTTCCAGGAGCACTTCGTCGCGGCCGACGTGATGGTGATGCCGCGCTCCTGCTCCTGCTCCATCCAGTCCATCGTGGCCGCGCCGTCGTGGACCTCACCGATCTTGTAGTTGAT
>DASYFZ010000317.1:0-3171 GCA_036000295.1 Solirubrobacteraceae bacterium | reverse complement strand
ATGCGAACTACTAGCGCATCCGACGAGCGACCGAGCTCGTCAGCTAGCTCGTGATCGTAGATGTGAGTGATTGTGCGTTCCCGTTGCTGTACTTCCTTCTGTACAGACTTCCCGCTCACAGTAAGTGTCAGCGCATAACTTCTCGCCCCTGTGGGCTAATGGCACGGAAGACCAGCGACGACTCTCACCAGGTCAGCGAACGAGCGTTGGAACCTGGCTCTGGCCTGGGCTTTTGCCGTGGAGCGGGTGACGGGAATCGAACCTGCACTATCAGCTTGGGAAGCTGCTGGCGCACTCTGGCCGACTAGCTCCGTTTATGGCCGTGATAAGGATATATAACATCTTGATTACGCTACTTTGCATTTTTGGGTGGAAAATTGGGTAGAAAATCGCCGCTGCCTGGAATCTGTGGAAGCTGGTGCAGCGTCATGCCGTTCAGCGAATCCGATTGCCACACCCCTTCTCCGCGCCAGACCTGGCACATGCCGCCGACCGCCATCCGGTACCGGCCGTCCAGCAAGCAATCGTCGCTGCTACTTTCCCTGGCACGCCAGGTAGGCGTTGATCACCTGCACAGCGATGGGTGCGGCCGCGCCGGCGACAGCATGGCCAGCCCGCCCATCCGGCGCCCGAGCGGGCTCCTCCTAGCAGCCAGTCCGCTGCTCTCCGCAATTGTGGGCTCTGGCGGCTCAGCCGCGGCCGGGCGGTGCCAGCGGCCGGGGAAGAGCTGGTGATCCGGTTGAATTCGTGGCAAAGGAACCGTCCGAGACGGTCTCGGGCGAGATGTCGGTGACCTGGCAGCGGCGGGTGTGCGGGGGTGCGGGTGATGACGCCGTGTTCGCAGACGCGCCGCAGGTCATAGGTCATCTCTCCTGGCGACCTGAACGTCTCCGCGAGGCTAGGCGAGCTACCGGAAGCTGACTACCCTGGACAGGGCCAGCAAGCGGCTGACTATCTCCATCCCGCGACCATAGTTAACGCAGCCGGGCTCCACCGTGACCGGCTTCCATTGGAATCAGAGGAGGAGACGAGATGCCTAGCACGTTTGCTCCGACCTGCTCGTTGTGCGGGCTCCGTTCCGCTACGCGATCAGGCCACTCCTGGAGCTGCGTATCCGTGACGACCACCTTCAGCCGAACCGCCGCGGCGAACCAGATCGCGATCCCGGTGGCACCCTGGACATCCCAGCCCCGCGCCGGCACCCTATCCCGGGAAACGGCATGGCACCCAGGTCGGTCCCTGCTACCAGTGAGGTGATCGCAGTGACAGCGACACGACGGCCGCACCGGCCTGGTCCCGGACGGGCGATCCGCATCCTCCGCTACGTGAAGGAGACACTGGTACTCGTCTTGCAGGTCCTCTTCCCCCATCCCGACGCACTACGACCCCGCCCGGCGGCAGACGCGCCCGCAGAAAGGCATGTCCACCTCGCCCCCGTCCTGGAATACAGCCGTGCTGACAGTGATGGTCCCGGCGCCGGGCCGGACGGCGCGCGGTCACGCAGGAGTTGGTACGTGACGCCCATTGGAGGGATGGTTCGGCGTGGGCGCTGGAGCGTTGAGCGCCGCCTGGTGTTCATTGCCGTTATCGGAGGCATGAACCTCGACCTACGCGAGGCCCAGCTGACGGCACCGGAGGTGGTGGTCACGGCAGTGTCGGTCATCGGAGGTGTGAACCTCATCGTTCCACCCGGGATCCGCGTGGAGGTCGATCACTTCGGCCTCGTCGGTGGCCGGAACATCGACACCGACGAGATACCTGAACCGGACGCGCCCACGGTTCGGCTGCGTGCCTTCGCCATCATCGGAGGCGTCAAAGTGCGTCGCACACGGCTGATGGACACCTGACCCCAGGCAGTCGACGGAGCACGCGCCGAGGGCACTGAGGTCTGGCCAGACCGAGCTGGCGGGCGGGTTCCGCCGGTTCGGCTGCCGCCTGGATAGGCTGCCGTACCAGGTGTGGGTGCTGTGCGGGGACAGCAGATGGCCGAGGGATCGATGCGGGAGAACCTGGACAAGGCCGCCTACTACCGGCCCAGCAACCTGACCGCGATCATCGATGTGAACCGGCTCGGCCAGCGCGGCCCCACCAAGCTGGAAGCGGACATGGCGCCTACCAGCGGCGTGCCGGGGCGTCCAGATCCAGCACCGTCATCATCGACTGCAGTACGGCGGTCAGAAACAGCGCGATGATGACGGGGAAGACAACCAAGCCGGCGCGGCTAAGGATCTGGACCAGCGCGTAGATGACCGCCGCCGCGACCAGCAGCCGCCAGCCCCACGCAGCGGCCACCCGCACCGGCCATGTCACCGCCTCGGCCGCGTTGCGCCGGCTGTCCGACAACACCGGCGTATGCGGCGGCGGGTCGGCCGGGAGATCCTCCCGGTCCGCCTTGGACGCCACGCCCCGCTCGCGCCGCGATCTGTGTCTCATGTCCCGATCCCTTCAGCCGATCTCCAGCCGACACGCGGCGAAGAGGACACCGGCATCGGTCGGCACCGTCTCTACCCATCGCGAATGGTCCATTCACTGCGGGCCGGGCATTACCTGAAGCCCGGACCAAGAGACCCAGGACCTCATCACCTCAGGCCGGGCGGGGGAGGCGGCCGCGGAGACCTTCCATGCGGCGGATGTAGACTCCACGATCGACCCGGCGGCCGAGACGGCCGAGGTGATGGTTCGCTTCGCGCACGATCCGCGCACCCGCCAGATCGCGATGCTCGACGAAGATCGCTTTGAGGTCCTCGACATCGCTGTGCGTCCCGGCAGTCGGCTCGTGGGCAGACCGCTGGCCGAGCTCCCGCCGACCACCAGCGTGATCGGCGCGATCGTGCGCGACGGCGCCTTGGTGTTCCCGCGCGGCGAGCAGCCGCTGCAGGCCGCAGACCGCGTGATCGTGCTTCCATTCCTGCTTGGCGGGGTCGAGCAGCTGAGCAACCCGGTCGACGCCTACTCCGAGTCGATGTCCGGTTTCACTGCCACCGGCGCGACCGTGCTCACGCACATCGAGGCGCTCGGGCAAGCGATGCAATTCTGGCGGCAGCTCACGCATTGGCTCGGGGGCATGGGGGTCATCATCCTGGCGATCGCGGTGCTGCCTCGCCTGCGGGTGGGCGGCAGGGGGCTGCTGCAGCGCGAGCTTCCGGGACCGAGGCGAGATTGAGCCTCTGG
>DASYFZ010000596.1:0-1527 GCA_036000295.1 Solirubrobacteraceae bacterium | reverse complement strand
GCGGCCAAGCGCGCGGCGGGGCGCAAGCCCTCGACGATCGAGGCGTACTCCTATTGGCTGCGGATCCACATCGTCGACTTCTTCGGACCGGTGGCGGTGGGTGAGATCGCGCGTGAGGACATCCGCGGCTTCGCCGCGGCGCTGGAGCGCAAAGGACTTGCGCCGAAGTCCCGCGCCAACGCGCTCGGCACGCTGCACTCGCTGATCGAGTTCGCGATCGACGAGGGCTGGATGGTCGGCGAGAACCCGGTCAAGCGGGTCGCCAAGCCGGCCGTCGCGGTGACCGATCCCGATGTTCGCTTTCTCGACATCGAGGAGGTCGAGGCGCTCCTGCGCGCAGTCCCTGAGGACCCTCTCGGCCGGGTCGAGCGCGTGATGTACCTGACCGCGGCGATGACGGGAATGCGCCAGGGCGAGCTGTTCGCGCTGCGCTGGCGCGACGTCGACTGGAGCGCGTGCCGGATCCGCGTGCGGCGGAACTTCGTCCGCGGCGAGTTCGGGACGCCCAAGTCAAAGCGGTCCTCTCGCAGCGTCCCGCTCGCGAGCCGGCTGGCCACGGAGTTGGAGCTCCTGTCCCAGGAGTCGCGGTGGAAGGGTGATGACGACCTTGTGTTCGCGCACCCGGAGACCGGCAAGCCGATCGACCGTTCCAAACTGCTCAAGCGCTTCAAGGCGGCGCTGCACCGTGCTGACGTCCGCGCCGTTCGCTTTCACGACCTGCGGCACACGTTTGGAACGCGCATGGCCGCGCAGGGCATGCCGATGCGCGTGCTCCAGGAGCTGATGGGCCACCGCGACTTCAAGACGACGCTGATCTACGCCGACTACGCGCCGAGCGAGCGCGAGGCCGAGTGGGTCGAGCAGGCCTTCCGGCCGAGAGCGCCAGACGTGATCGAGGCGGTTCGCTCGTGAGCCTGACCGACCTCGACCTGCTCGCCCGGCACGTCGAAGAGCCGGTGGACCTGCTCCGGATCGTGAAGGGCGCGACCCGCGGCGCGCCCGCCGTCCTGGACTCGCTGCGTTCCAACTACGAGCGTGACGCTCCACCGCGGGGCGTCGAGCGGCAGTCGGCGCTGATCCACTTCGGCCTCTCGATGTTCGTCAGCTTCGAGGCGGCGGCCGACCGCGCACGGCGCTGGCCCGTGCTCGGAGCGCACGTCGCGCATATCCGCCTCGAGCCCGCCAACGGGTTCCACATCGCCGAGACCGGCGCGCGGGTTCACCGGACGGTATGGGGTCGGCCGCTGCAGTTGCTGGCTTGCATCGCCGATATCCTTCCCGTAGGAGCACAGTGATGAATTACTCCCTCTTCAGCAGCACCGGCAACCTCATCGACTCGTTCACCGACGAGACCGAAGCGCGCGCCGCGTTGCAGCTGATCGTCGAGGCCGAGCCCGACGCTGCCGAGGACGTCGCACTGTTCGTCGCCGACGACGCCGGTGCGATCGTCGACGGTCCGATCCACGCCGTGCCGGCTCACGTGCGCTGAGCGCTCCGGGCCGCTGCAGCTCACCCCCCGCCGCCGCG
>DASYFZ010000534.1:0-6792 GCA_036000295.1 Solirubrobacteraceae bacterium | reverse complement strand
CCGCGGATCGGCGCCGAGCTCGAGTACTTCCTGCTGCGCCGCACAGAGGACGGCGGGATCGCGCCCGCCGACCCGCTCGACACGCTCGATCTCCCCTGCTACGACATGCGCGCGCTCACGCGCAACCTCGACTTCGTCTCGCTGGTGTCGCAGGCGGTGACGTCGCTGGGATGGGACAACTACGCGACCGACCACGAGGACGCGAACGGGCAGTTCGAGCAGAACTTCCAGTTCGCCGACGCGCTGACGACCTGCGACCGGGCGATCTTCTTCCGTTACATGGTCGAATCGCTGGCGCAGGAGCGGGGCCTGCTCGCGACGTTCATGCCCAAGCCGTTCGCGAACCTCACCGGCAACGGCTGCCACTTCCACTTCAGCCTGTGGCGCGACGGCGAGAACCTGTTCGAGTGCGATCCCGCCGACGACCCGCGCGGGCTCGGGCTGTCGCCGCTGGCGTACAACTTCATCGGCGGCCTCAAGGCTCACGCGAAGGCGTACATCGCGCTGACGGCACCGACGGTCAACTCCTACAAGCGCCTCGTGGTGGGCGCGCCGAACAGTGGAGCCACGTGGGCGCCGGCGTACATCAGCTACGGCTACAACAACCGCACCCAGATGCTCCGCATCCCGGATGCCGGGCGGATCGAGGACCGCACGGTCGACGGCTCGTGCAACCCGTACCTCGCGGCGACCGCGATGCTCGCGGCGGGACTCGACGGGATCGAGAACGAGCTCGACCCCGGCAAGCCCAACTCCGCCAACCTCTACGAGCTGTCAGCCGAGGAGCGCGCGGCCCAGGGCATCGACCTGCTGCCGGCCAACCTGCTCGACGCGACCCGCGAGCTCGAGAAGGACGACGTGCTGCGAAAGGCGCTGGGCGCGACCCGCGACGGCGATTACGTCGACTACTTCATCAAGGTCAAGCGCGGCGAGTGGCAGGCGGCGCACGAGCAGATCACGCAGTGGGAGCTCGACCGCTACCTGTCGCTGTTCTAACTGGCCAATGTCGCGAGTCGCGTGACTCGCGACACAGTTAGGCCACCCCAAACCGGCGGGCGCTCGCAAGCCAGCTGTCGGCGTGCAGTAGCGAGCCGACCGTCTGCGGCTGCTTGGCGTCCAGCCGGCTGGCCAGCGCGATGAACGCCTGCGCAGTGCAGAGTGCGTCGGCGAGCGCGTGGTGGGGCGCCTCGCCCGACTGGCCGAGCAGCTTCAGCAGCGACGCGAGCGACAGCCGGGGCGGCGCGGTGCCGTCGCGCTGCTGCAGGAACAGGCGACCGAGGATCTCGGTGTCGACCGCGGCGGGCAGGCGCACTCGCAGCTGCGAGAACAGCGGCGCCAGGAACGTCCGCTCGACGGCGGCTGTATGGAACACCGGGATGCGGCCGCTGAGCAGCTCGAGCAACAGCTCGACTGCCCGCTCGAGCGGCGGCGCGTCGGCAAGGTCGACGACTCTCAGCTTGTGCATCAGCACGGCGTCGTGCTCGGATCGCCGGGCAGTTCGCACGAGCGTGTAACGGCTCTCACCGAGGATCAGACGTCCCTGTTCGATCGGCATCGCGCCGATCGCGATGATCTCGTCGTTGTCCGGATCCAGGCCGGTCAGCTCGAGGTCGATCGCGCACCAGCTTGCCTCTCGCCACGGCGTCTTGGAATCCGGTCGGCCCGCCGCCGCGAACGCCGCGGCGGCGTCGGAGCGGGGGGCGCGCAGCCTCACCCGCCCAGCCTCCGCTGCACTGCCGTCACGGCGCGGAACACGTCGCGCAGGTAGTCGCGGGTCAGCGGGCTGATTGCGGCGGTCTGGATGCGGTCATCGGGCGCCTCGCCCTGTGCGAGCTGACGCATGTGGTGGTCGATCCGCAGCTCCAGCGCGAGCTCGAACGCGTCGACGAGCGTCTGCGCGTCGCTGTCGTCGAGCACGCCCGCGGCGCCCGCGCCTCGCAGGCGATCCGGCGTCGACCCCTCCATCACGCCGGCCGCCGCGCCCGCCCAGCGCGACAGCTCGACGATCGGGATCACCGCGGCCCGCCGGATGTCGAGAATGTCGCTGCGCGTGCCGTCGAGCTCGAGCACGCGATCTGCGTCGAATCCCGTCGGCGGGCTGTAGTCGAGCGCGCGGCGCAGCAGTGCCCCCACCACACGGTCGTGCTCCTCGCCCTCGGCGACCGGCAATGGATCCCGCGGCGTGCCCCACAGGACGCGGCGCTCGATCAGCACGGTCAACGAGAGCTCGTCGGCGCCGTCTGCCTGCAGCCACTGCGCCCCGCTGCGCGCAACGATCGTGCCCTCCAGGCCGCAGCTCGCCAGGGCCGCGGACACGGCCTCGCTCCAGCCCTCCGGCGGCGGCTCGCTGCACACAAGCGCCCCCTGCGCGCGCGACGCCGGCGTCAACTCGCGGCGCGCCAGGCTGCCGACGGCAACCCACACCAGTCCGTCTTCGGGAAGTGCAATCGACGCGCCGGCCAGCTCGATCGCGCGCACGGTCAGCGCGTCGACGAGCGCCGACAGCACGCGTGCGACCTCCAGCGCCCGCAGATTCGCGGCGTACAGGTCGGACACGATCTCCGGCAGACGCCCGGCCACGATCGCCAGCGATTCGACGCTCTGCGCGCGGGCGATTGCCCGTCGCGCGCCGAACCAGGATCGCGGCTGGACCGCGAACAGGTCGAGATCCTCGATCACGCCGACAAGCTGCCCGCGCTCGTTGACGACCGGGGCATGGCGGATCCCGCGCTCGAGCAGCTCGAACAGCACCTCGCCGCCCAGCCTCCCGGGCAACACCGAGAACGCAGGGTTCGTCATCACTCCGGCCACGGGGGCGCTCAGCGGCACACCGGCGGCGACGATCCGCGTGCGGATGTCGCGGTCGGTGACGATGCCGAAGCCGCCGCCGCGCAGGTCGACGATCGCGGCGTTCGCTCCCGCCGCGGTCATCTGCCGCGCGACCTCGCGGATGCTCGTCATCGGCTCGCACCTGATCGTCGGCGCGCGCAACAGGGTGGCGACGGGCTGGTGCGCGGGCTCGTGAACGCCGATGCGCAGCTCCCTGCTGCGTGCGCGCTCGAGCAGCGGACGCGCGACCGCCGCCGCGATCCGGTAGCAGAGCGTGTCCTCGGCGGCGCGCGCCTCGAATCCGGGCGGCAGTCCAGACAGCATCGCGGCGTGCCCGAACGTATCCCCCGGCCCGAGGATGTCCAGCAGGCGGCCGTCGTGGACGATGTCGACGGCTCCGGAATGGATCACGCGCAGGAACGTGACCGGGCCGCCGTCCTCGGACAGGATCACCTCGCCGCCCGCGTGGAACTCGAGCTGCGTGTCGGCCACCAGCTCGCCGAGCTCGTCGGGCGCGAGCGCGTCAAACGGCGGCCGCAGCGCCAGGAATCGCGCGATCTCGCTGAGGCCGGCTTCCATTCTTGAAAGCTACAGCCCCTGTACGAATTGGTGCTAAGTCAGCAGTCCCAGCCGCTGTCCGCGTTGCACGGCTTCGGTGCGGTTGCGCACGCCGAGCTTTCGGTACACGGAGCTCGTGTGCTCCTTGACCGTGTGCTTTGAGAGGTGCAGCTGCTCGGCGATCTCCGGGTTGGTCGCGCCCGAGGCCATCAGCTCAAGGACCGCCCGCTCGCGATCGGTCAGGCCGAGCGCCCCCTGTGACTCGTGGCGCTCGAACACGGTTCTGCCGAGGCCGACCGCTCGCACGGCGGCCGCGATTCGCTGGGCCGGCCAGTCCTTGTAGGCAAAGCCCGAGGCGCCCGCCGCGCGTGCGGCGTGCGGCGAGATCTCCCCCGCGCCCGAGAACAGGAGCACCCGCGTGTTCGGATCGGCCGCGCGCAGCTGCTCACATACCTCGGCGCCGGACTCCTCGCCGATGAACAGGTCGACCAGCGCCACGTGCGGGCGATACCGCGCCGCCAGTGCGACCGCCTCCTCCCCCGAGTGCGCGCTCACGCAGCGCTCAACCCACTGCTGCTGGGTGAGCATCAGGCGAAAGCCCCAGTGCACGACATCGTGATCATCGACGACGAGCACGCGCAGGCGCTCGGGGCTGCGGGTCTCGTCAGCCATCGTCCGGGACCACGAGGCGAACCTTCCACGTGCCCGGCTCCCGCTCGCCGAACTCGATCACGCCTCCGCTGTGCAACGCCTCCAGCGCGGCGAGCCGTAACCCCATCCCGGGTCGTCGCTGGCGCCCGTTGACGCCGTCGTTTGAGACCTCGAGCACGAACGCGCCGTCGTGCCGGCTGACCTGCACCTCGACCCTGGTCGGATGTGCGTGCTTATGTGCGTTGCGCACGGCCTCGGCCAGCACCGACTGAGCCAGCGGCTCCAGCGCGTCGGGGACCTCGTCGCCGGCTTCCTGGTTGAGCGTGAGGCCGAGCTCCGGGTACATCCGTGCGAGCCGCTTGACCTCCTCGGTGAACGTCGTCTGCGTGGCGCGCGGCGCTCGGCCCAGGGGCCGCTGCAGCGCCACGCGCAGGTCGACCAGCGCGGCCTGGGTCTCCGACGCACAGCGCTTGCGCGCGTCGGCTGGCAGATCGCCGTCGCCGTCAAGCGCCATCGACACGCCGAACAGGCGCTGGATCACCCCCTCGTGGATCTCGCGTGCCAGATCGATCCGGTGCTCGAGGTTGCGCGCCGTCTCCGCTTGCGTCGCGACGATCCGCGCCACCGAAGCAAGCGCCGCCGCCTTGCCAAGCGTCCACAACAGGTACCGGTCGGCGTCCGAGAGCTCGGCCGCGGGCATCAGGCGATCGGCCAGCATCACTCCGACGGCCCATCCGGCCGCAGCCATCGGCGCGCACACCAGGCGTACGGGCTCCGGGAACAGGCCCGCGTATTCGGCCGGGAACTGGTCGCTGACGTCACCCGCGATCTCGAGCACGCGATCCTCGCGGATCGCCTGCGCGGCGATCGGCGCCGACTCGACGGTCACGTATGCCTCGGCGAACTGCTCGAGGTCCAGTCCGTAGGCGCCCGCGGCGCGGACTCGGCGCCTGGCCGGGTCATAGCGAAAGATGATCGCCCGGCGCATCCGGGCCAGCCGGCACACCGCCTCGCACAGACGGTCGTAGACGGCGTCGCCGCTGGCGGCCGTCGTCTCGGACTGCGACAGGACGCCGACGAACAGCTCGAGCGCCTCTACCCCTACGGAGCTGCGACCCGGCTCGGTGGATCCCTCCATCGGCGCTACCCGGGCTTTGGGGATGTGTGGGCTAGGAGACCCGCGCAAACATCAGACCCAGTCTCAGGGCCTGAAATGGCGCGAGGTACACGCGCCAGCTGTTCTCGCAGCTCTGGCAACGGCATTCGACAGACGGATCGTATCCGTCGAGCGCCGCATCCCACTCGACGTCGTCGCCGTGCAGGCAGAACGGGCACGCCAGGGACGCGTTCACGAGGACCTCGGGGTCGTCTGGGCGAAATCGGGCGGTGTCAGCCAGCATCAAGCTCAGCATGCTCCGATCCCGAGGGCCTCACAAGCGGGCCGTTCGGACAACCCCCCGGCTGGGGGGCAGGCATGGCAGCCGCATATGGTCGGGGCCTCCACGCCGTCGCTGGAGAGTTTCATGTGGGAGCCTTGGGGGTGTGAACATCCTGATCTATGGCGACACCGTCACCTCGGCGGCGATGCGCCACGAGGTGCCGATCTCGATCGGCGATCCCTTTCTGTACCTGGAGACCGACGGCCGCCGGACGGTGCTCACCAACGCGCTGGAGGACGAGCGGATCGCCCGCGATGCTCCCGAGCTCGAGCGCATGCTCGAGGACCACCTGGGCCGCGACGAGCTGATCGGATCCGGCCTCTCACGCGGCGAGATCGAACGCGAGGTGTGCGTTCGCGCGGTCGATCGCCTCGGGATCACGCAGGCCGTTGTTCCTCCCGATTTCCCGATTGCGCTTGCCGACCGGCTGCGCGAGGGCGGCGTCTCATTGGCATCCGACGAGAACGTGTTCATCGACCGCCGGCGTCACAAGTCGGCCGCGGAGATGAAAGGCATCCGCCGCGCCTCCGACGCCGCGGTGGCGGCGATGGGTGCCGCGGCGGCGATGCTTCGCGAGGCCGAGATCGACGGCGATCGCCTGATCTGGTCGGGCCAGATGTTGACCGCCGAGGCGGTACGGGAGCGCATCCGCGAGGTGTGCGCCCAGGCAGGCGCGCCCGCCCCACCCGACATCATGGTCAAGGCGATGGGCCCAAACCCGGCCGGCGGACACGACCCGGGCGCCGGTCCGCTGCCGGCGCACACGCCGATCGAGATCGACCTGTGGCCCCGGGACGAGAGCACCGGCTGTTGGTCGGACATGACCAGGGCGTTCGTGCGCGGCGACATCAGCGACCCGATCGCCGAGATCCACGCGCTCGTGCTCGACGCCCACGAGCGCGTGTGCGCCGCCGCCCGGCCCGGGGCGCGGTGCTCGGACCTCTACGGGATCGCGTGCGACGTGTTCGAGGCGGCCGGGCATCCCACCGGACGCACAAAGGCGCCCGGCGAGATCCTGCGCGAGGGCTTCTTCTTCGGCCTTGGGCACGGGGTCGGGCTCGAAGTCCATGAGGATCCGTCGCTTGGCCGCAGCGGGCGGGCGTCGCTGATCGCCGGCGACGTGATCGCCGTCGAGCCCGGCACCAGCGTCAGGGAGCTCGGCGGTACGCGCGTCGAGGATTTGCTGCTGGTGACCGACGACGGCAACGAGCGCCTGACGGGCTCGTTCCCCTACGGCCTCGTGCCGTAGCGCGCGTGTACTGGATCAGGAGGCGAGCGCCTCGCCGCGCGCGATCGGGCGCTTGCCCCAGCGGGT
>DASYFZ010000289.1:0-2195 GCA_036000295.1 Solirubrobacteraceae bacterium | reverse complement strand
CTCGCGCTGAACCGCGGTAAGCGCTCGATCCGCATCGATTTGAAGACCGAGCAGGGCAGAGAGGTGCTGCTGCGCCTCGCGCAGGACGCCGACGTGCTGCTCGAGTCGTTTCGGCCGGGCGTGCTCGACCGCCTGGGCGTCGGCTACGAGCGCCTGCGCGAGCGCAATCCGGGGCTCATCTACTGCGCCATCACCGGCTACGGCCAGGATGGCCCCAACCGCGATCGCTCCGGGCACGACATGAACTACCTCGGCCTCAACGGCCTCCTGGGCCTGACGGGCGACGCCGATGGCCCGCCGGTGCAGGCAGCGGGCCAGATCGCCGATCTCGGCGGCGGGGCGCTGACGGCGGCGCTCGGGATCATGGTTGCGCTGCGTGAGCGAGAGCGCTCCGGCGAGGGCCAGATCGTCGACGCGTCGATGTTCGACGGGTCGCTCTCGTGGCTGGCGATGGTGGCCGCCGAGGCGCTTGCGAGCGGGCGGTCCGCGCGCCGCGGCGAGCTCCAGCTTGCCGGATCGCTTACCTGTTACCGCCCGTATCGGTGCGCCGATGGTTACGTGACGCTGGGCGCGCTCGAGCCGAAGTTCTGGGCAGCGTTCTGCCGGGGCGTCGGGCGCGAAGACCTGATCGAGCACCAGTTCGACCCGCCCGGCTCCGAGGCCCACCGCGAGGTGAGCGAGATCTTCGCGGAGCGCACCCGCGAGCAGTGGCGCGCGTTTGCCTCCGAGCACGACTGCTGCCTGGAGCCGGTGCTCGATCTCGACGAGGCGCTGGACTCCGAGCTGGTCGCGGCACGGGAAATGGTTGTGGAGCTCGATCAGCCCGGCGCGCAGCGGCCGGTCCGGTTGCTCGGAGTGCCCGTCAAGCTCAGCCGTACGCCCGGCGACCCGACGCGCGCGCCCGGGCCCGCACTCGGTGAACACACCGACGAGGTGCTCGCCGAGGCAGGCTTCACCCCCGAGCAGATCGAGGAGCTTCACGGATCCGGGGCGGTCGCGACCACGACGGCGGGCCCGCAGGGCTCGTTCCTGCGGGGATGAGCACCGAAGTCAACGGGATGCTGAAGATGTCCGAGCTCGCGGAGCGCTCGGGCGTCAGCTCCGGGACGATCAAGCACTACCTTCGCGAGGGCCTGCTCGGCTCCGACGAGGACGTGCTGCGGACCAGCCGCAACATGGCCTACTACCCGCCGGAGTTCATCGAGCGCATCCAGCTGATCAAGCGGCTTCAGGAGGAGCGCTTCATGCCGTTGCGCGTGATTCGCGACGTGATCTCCGACAGCCCCGAGCGCGCGGTCCGGCTGATCGAGCTTGAGGACCGGATCCTCGAGCTTGCGATCGAGGCGCGCGAGACCGGGCGCGTGTCGCGTAGCGCCGTGCGGGAGACATACGAGATGCCGCAGAACGTGCTCGACCGCCTCGAGGAGCTCGCGGTACTGACCCCAAATGCCCGCGGCTACGACGCCGACGACGTGGCGATCATCGAAGCGATCTCGCGCTTCCGCGCCGGCGGCTACGAGGAGGAGATCGGCTTCACCGTCTACGACACGACCAGGTACCGCGACGCGCTGGCGCCGCTGGTCGAGGAGGAGGTCGGCGTCCTGCTCGAGCGGCTCGCGGGCCGGGTCGACGTCGATCGGGCGGTCGAGATCATCTCTTCGGGGGCTCAGCCGCTTCGGGATCTGATCGGGGCTATGCACTCGAAAATGCTGCTGGCGGCTTTGCGGCGGCATCGGGGGCTCGCTTCGGGTTGACCCCGGGGGGAGGTGGCGGGGATAGGTCCCTCCACCCCGTGAAACATCGTGGTTACGGGACCTATCCCCACCACCTTTCGCTTACCACCACGCGTCGTGCTCCTCCATTACGCCGTGAGCCTGGCTTAGCGCGATCCCGTTCGGGAGCTTGCCGGAGAAGGTTCCGAAGGGCTGGCGGTATTCGCTGCGCGCCACAATCAGGTTCTGCTTCTGGCGCCGCTCCGCTTCGGCTTCGAAGCGCAGGTCGTCGACGCTGCTCAAATCAGCCGCGAAGCTGCATGGCCCCGGTTCCACGGGCTCGCCGTCGATCCAGATTGTGCGTTCGCTGTTCGTCGGGGGGTCGTTGACGCCGCTGACGAGGTTCCACGCGACCACGCGACCGTCCACGGCTGTGCCCACGCCGGCCGACCACCACCAGCGCGTGTGGCGTGGATAGTAGGC
>DASYFZ010000285.1:0-2479 GCA_036000295.1 Solirubrobacteraceae bacterium | reverse complement strand
CAGACGGTCGAGGTCGATGACTCGTCGATCACCGGGCGCCAGAGCGTCGCGTTCGTGCCCGTCGACGACGGAGTCGAGGTGCAGCTGACGCTCTCCTACGAGATCAAGAACCGTTCGATGTTCACGCCGGTGGTGGACGCGCTGTTCATCAAGCGCGCGATGGCGACCTCGCTGGCGACCACGCTGGGCCGGTTCGGCGCCGAGATGGGTTCCCGGCGAGCCCCCTTACACTGACCGCCTCATGTTCGTCTTCAAGGCAGCGGTCGTGGGCGCGGGGACGATGGGCGGCGAGATCGCGCACGTGATCGCCAACGCCGACATCCCGGTGGTGCTCAAGGACGTCGACGAAGCTGCCGCGCAGCTGGGCGCCGACAAGGCACGCTCGCTGTGGCAGGCGCAGGTCGACGAGGGCAAGCTGGACGGTGCCGAGCTCGAGCGCAGGCTCGGGCTGATCACCGTCACCACCGACTACGACGGCTTCGGCGACGTGGACTTCGTGATCGAGGCGGTGCCCGAGCGAATGGAGATCAAGCGCGCAGTGTTCGCGGCGCTCGACGAGGCGACGCCCGGACACGCGATCCTCGCGTCGAACACCTCATCGCTGTCGATCACCGAGATGGGCGAGGTCACCGGACGCCCCGAGCAGGTGGTTGGGTTTCACTTCTTCTTCCCGGCGTCGGTGGCGCGGCTGATCGAGGTCGCCGAGGGCGAGGACACCTCCGAGCAGACCGCCCAGGCGGCAAGCACGTTCGCCCAGGCGATCCGCAAGGTGCCGATCCGCTGCGCCGAGGTTCCAGGCTTCGTCGTCAACCGCATCCTCAACGCGGCCGTCTCTGAGATGTGGCGCTTCCAGGAGGAGAGCGGGATCGACGTCGAGGAGCTCGACGCGCTGATCGCCGATCCCGAGGCCGGCCGGTTCGGGCCCTTCCTCGTCGCCGATCTGCTGGGGATCGACACGGTCGTGCACGTGTCCGAGCACCTCAACGAGTGCTACGGCGACCGCTTCTACGTCCACCGCGGGATGCGTGAGCTGGTCGACGCCGGCAGGCTCGGCGTCAAGACCGGCCGGGGGTTCTATGAGCACGGTGGCTGACCCGCGGGCCGCAGAGCTGCTCGAGCGGTTCGCGCTCAAGGCGTTCATCGAGGGCTGTCTGCTGCTCGAGGAGGGCGTCGCGTCGATGAAGGACATCGACCTCGGGCTGATGGCCGGCGCGAACATCACGCCGCCGCCGTTCCAGCGCGCCGATCACCTCGGCCTCGACCAGATGCTGGCCAGGCTCGAGCGCGCGCAGTCGGAGTGGGGTGAGGACTTCGCCCCGCCGGTGATCCTGCGCCGCCTCGTCGCCCAGGGCCGCCTCGGGGTCAAGTCGGGCCAGGGCTTCTATCCGCACGCGCACCCCGAACCGGGCTGGGAGGACAGCCCGGTGAAGCTCGAGCGCATCGACCGGACCGCGATCGCCTGGCTGGACCGACCACCCGCGAACTCGATCTCGCCAGAGGTCGTCCAAGCTCTACGCCGGCTGTGGGACGAGGTCAACAGGTCAGACAACATCCGCGTGCTCGTGATCGCATCCGCGAACCCGATGTTGTTCTGCGCTGGGGCCGACATCAAGTCGTTCACGAAGCTCGACGCGGAGGGAGGACGCGAGCTGACCGATCAGGTGCACGGCCTGCTCCGCGACATGGAGCGATCGTCGATCGCCACGATCGCCGCCGTCAACGCGATCGCGTTCGGTGGCGGCTGTGAGCTCGCGATGGCCTGCGACATCCGCATCGCCGCGCAGTCGGCGAGCTTCGGGCAGCCGGAGATCAGCCTCGGGATCATCCCCGGATTCGGCGGCACCCAGCGGCTGCCGCGCCTGATCGGGGAGGCGCGGGCGCTCGAGATGAATCTGACGGGCGATCCGATCTCAGCTCAGGTCGCGTACGAGTACGGGCTCGCCAACCGCGTCGTGCCCGATCACGAGCTGTGGGACACGGCGCTGGCATGGGCGCACAAGCTGTCCGATCAGGCACCTCGCGCCGTGAAGCAGATCAAGCGGGTGTCCGCAGCCGGTGACCTCGACGCCGGCATCGAGGCAGAGAAGCAGGCGTTCGCGAAGGTGTTCGGATCCGAGGACGCGCGCGAGGGGATCACCGCGTTCCTCCAGAAGCGCAAGCCGAGCTTCCGCGGCAAGTGAGCGTCGGCGCCACCACAGACGAGGCGGCCCGCCTGGCCGAGCTGATCCGCGCGTCGGAGTCGGTCGTCGCGCTCACGGGGGCCGGGATCTCGGTTCCGTCCGGGATCCCGGATTTCCGCTCGCCCGGTACCGGGCTGTGGGAGAACGTCGACCCGATGGAGGTCGCGCACATCGACGTTTTCCGCCGCGATCCGGAGCGCTTCTGGCATTTCTACGGGATGCGCTTTCAGACGCTCGAGGACAAGCGGCCCAACCCGGCCCATCTGGCGCTTGCCGAGCTCGAGGGAGCGGGGCTGCTG
>DASYFZ010000490.1:0-3405 GCA_036000295.1 Solirubrobacteraceae bacterium | reverse complement strand
GCGCGGATGATCTCGTCCATCCGGCCGCCGCTCGGCGTCACGAACGGCCCGTCGGTATGGAACACGGTCGAGAGCCGGTCGCTGCAGAACCCCGAGTGCTGGCAGATCCCGCGGTTGTCGTAAACCGTGAGCTGGACGCCCTCGTAAGTGTCGCGCTTGTCGGCCACGCGCTTGGGGTCCTTCCGATCGGTGAACCCCGAGCTCGCGCACGCCCCGTCGCACACCGGCTTGATCGCCGAAGCGCCGCACCGGCACAGGGCCACCTGGGGCGCAACCTCGACCTCTTGCCCGAGCCAGTCCCGCACGCGCCCGGCGTTCGTCACCACATACGGCCCGTTGTGTACGCAGCGGATCTCCTGCGCTCGGTCGGACATGAGCTCGCGAAGCGACTGGAGACGGTGGTCGCGCTCCCCGGGAGGCGCCGACCTCAGGGCCAGGTCCTGAAGCGCGGCCGTCGCCTCCATCAGCCGCGTCTCCTGCTCGGGGCGGCCGCGCCAGCCGGCGAGCGCTCTGGTCGTGTGATCAGCGAGGGTCCACATGCGATCGCCGAGGTCCGGGGCGTCCGCGCCGCCGCTCGCCTTCGTCCGCGCGCGAAGTCGCTTGCCGGTGATCGCCTCGGCGAGCGGGCGCATTACGCTCTCGAGCAGCCGTCGGGCGAGGTCGCCGTCGCCGGCCTCCGCCAGCGTGTCGCTCGCTGCGTTGAACACGCTGATGAGCCGCTTCGAGCTCGCGCTCGTTCCGTTCGCGGAGGAGACCGCACGAGCGAGGGAGGCGGCGCGTCTGGAGAGCGCCTTCGCTGCCGCACCGTCGACGCGAACCGCTCGAGCCGGCGCCTGCGGGGCGAACCGGCTTCTCGCACCCCACTCGGGGAAGCGGGCGGCGAGGGAGTCGGCCACGTCGTCGAGCGCCTCCTGCACGGGCGCCAGCTGCCCGGCCACGTCGTCGGAGGCGACCTCCTGCACCAGCCTGCAGAAGGCCGCCGCTTCCCGGATGCGTTCCTCGAGCAGCGCCCACGCGGCGCCTCGGTGGGGCATGAGGTAGTCGTTCTCGTAGAACAGCTCGAAGCTCGGGCCCGCGGTCATGCCCGGGAAAGCGGGACCGACGGGCAGCGTCGTGATCAGGTTGCCCAGCGGCTTCAGTACCCGCAGCATCAGCCCGACGGTCGCGTCTGCGAGCGTCCCGAGCTGCGCGTCGGTCTCCTCGGTGTGCGCGAAGTAGCGCTCGAAGGTCTGCAGCAGGATCTCGTAGCTCACGTTGAACAGATCTCCAACGCGGGAGGTAACGCGCTCCGCGATTCGCGGCACGCTCTCGTCGTGCTCGCACAGCCGGACGGTCGCGAACATCACCGGCCTCACGGGATCGAACGTGGGGTTCGCCGCAACCATCTCGCGGTACTCGTCGAGGATCTGCACGAACTGCCCGAAGTGCGCTTGCTGCCAGTGCCCGCGTGCGCCTTCTCCCTGCTCGAGGATCGTGTCGACCGCCCGTTGTGCGCTGGCGAGATCGGTGACCACGACCAGCTCGGGCCACTGAAAGTTGTCCGGCATCGCCTGCGCGCGAGCTGGCCCGACGAACAGGCTCTCCTCCCCGATCTTCTCGGCGAGGTGCGCAAATCCCCCCTCGATCGACCGGTAGAGGTGCCCCACCGTGGCGAAGTCCTGCGGCTGGGGGACGATGTCGCGCTCAGCAATCAGCGGCACGGCTTCGTGCACAGGCATATCGAGCCCCTCGGCGCCCTCGTACTCCATCCCCTCGGGCCGCTCCAAGAAGATGAAGTGCTGGAGTGCCTGCTCCCCAAACGGCGCCAGCGTAAGGTTGACGCCCGCTGGGTAGTGGTGAGCCGGCGCCGGCAGGTTGGGCCGGCCGAAGTGCGGTGCGGCCCCGATTGCCGAGAGCAGGTTGTGCACCAGTGCGAGGTGGAGCATCTCCTCGGTGGCCACGTGCGAGATCGCCTTGCGCCATCGCGTGACCGCTGCGAGCTCACCGGGTGTCAGCCCCTCGCCCTCGCGCTGCTTGAGCGAGAACGCCGCGAACAGGTACTGGCACATGATCCCGTGCTCGAGCTCGGCCGCCTCGCAGAGCATGTAGATCAGCGCCTCGCGGTGCTCGATCACGAACGGAGCCTCCGGCGCGGCGGTGCCCCCCCGCGTCGCGAGCACGTCCGCAAGCCGGCCCTTGCCGGCTGCTGTCGGTGCGGACCCAGACGTTTGTCCCGCCATCACGACTCCCTCGAAGCTTGCACGCCTACTGTCTCAGATCCCTAGCACCTCGATCAAGGCCAGCGCGACCTTCCGGCCCGAGTACTGCTGCTGACCGGTGATCAACCGTCCGTCGCGGACGACGAACGCCTTAAACAGGCCGCCCTGGACGTAGTTCGCGCCGCGATCGGACAGCACGTCCTCGAGTCTGAACGGCATCACCCGCTGGCCGACGAAGCCGTCGCTGTAGTCCTCCTCGGCGTTCGAGAAGCCGGTCACCGTCTTTCCGTCCACCAGATAGCTGCCGTCGGAGAGCTTGAGGTCGACCAGCGCCGCGGTGCCGTGGCAGTAGATGCAGGTCGGCTTCTCCGACTCGTAGAAGTGGCGGATCGCGGCGTGCAGCGGCTCGTTGTCACGGAAGCTGAACATCGGCGCGAGCCCGCCGGCGACCATGATCGCGTCGTAGTCCTCGAGATCCACGACCGACAGCTTCGGGGTCTTCTCGAGCAGGCCCATGAGCTCGGGTGTGTTGACGAACCCCATCGTGATCAGATCCTCGGAGGACCACTTCGACTCGTCCCGCGGGTCGCTGAGCGAATCCATCTGGACTTTTCCGCCGTCGGGGCTGGCGATGGTGACCTCGACGCCGCGCTCGGTGAGCTCGTAGTAGGGGTGTGTCAGCTCGGCGCCCCAGAACCCCACCGGCCACCCGACGGTGGTCGCGGTCGTCGGATTTGCGACGACGATCAGCACCTGCTTGGGCTTCGACGAGACCCTGTCCACGCGCATGTGGTGGTCCGCGACGATCTGCTCGTTGGTGGTGGACATCTGGCTTTCTCCTTTGGGTCAGAGACTTCGATCGGTCCCGCGTCGACAGGGTCCGCGCCCAGCTCCCTCACGAGTGCGAAGATGATCCCCTTGGCTGCGGAGCTGTCAAAACCGATCGCCGGTATGACCTTCGTCGCCGAGGCGCCCTCCGAGCGCGGTGCCCAGCCTTCCGGCACCGGTGCTCGCCAAGTTCATTGCTCCAGCGTGAACCCCCCTGGCGCTCCGGGCAACACTAATCGGGTCTCGCTCTACACCCCCTCGGTATAGCGATGCCCTGGGTTGTTTGTGGGCGATCGCGGGAGTAGCGTCAGGCGACCGGATGCTCGAGCTTCGTCATCTGCGCTATTTCGTGGCCGTCGCGGAAGAGCTCAACTTCAGT
>DASYFZ010000284.1:0-7406 GCA_036000295.1 Solirubrobacteraceae bacterium | reverse complement strand
CGCCAGCCGATCGTCGTGATCGACGAGCGCACGGGCAAACGCCAGCTGATCTGGTCAGAGCTCGACGCCAACCAGACCTCCGCGGCAGACACCAACCTGATGATCCACCCCGGCAAGAACCTGCTCGAGGGGCACACCTACGTGGTCGCGCTGCGCAGCCTGCGCACCTCCGGCGGAAAGCTGATCAAGGCGCCCGCTTGGTTCCAGCGCCTGCGCGACGGCCGCCGCCTCCCGCGCGCCGAGCGGTCGCAGGTCACGCGATACGCGCACATCTTCGCGGCGCTCAAGCGCGCCGGGATCACGCGATCGACCCTGTACGAGGCGTGGGACTTCACGGTCGCCTCGCGACAGAACCTGACCTCGCGGATGCTCGCGATCCGCAACAGCGCGTTCGCGCAGCTCGGGGACACGAACCTCGCCGACGTGCAGGTGCAGGGCAACGCGCCCTCGTACACGGTGTCCCCGGGCGGCGTCACCGCGCTGACTCCGCAGATCAAGGAGGTGCAGGGAACGTTCCAGGTCCCCTGCTACCTGAGCACGTGCGGGCTGGCAGCCACGTCCGGTTTTCACTACTCGTCGAGCCGGCCGGACGCAACGCCGACGCAGATCCCCGGCAACAACGCCACCGCGCTGTTCGATTGCATCGTTCCCGACACGGCGACCGCCAGCAACCCGGCCAGAATCTCGCTGTACGGGCACGGCCTGCTCGGCAGCCGCACCGAGGTCCACGCAGGCAACGTCGAGGACATGGCGGTCGAGCACAACATGGTGTTCTGTGCGACCGACTGGTGGGGCCTGGCCGAACAGGACACGGCCTACGACATCACCGCGCTCCAGGACCTCAACAACTTCCCCAACGTCGTCGACCGCCTGCAGCAAGGCGTCCTGAACACGCTGTTCCTGGGCCGGCTGATGCTCAACCCGAAGGGCTTTGCATCCAATCCGGCGTTCCGGACCAGACCGCTCCCGGGCCCGGCGAACATCGTGCCCGGCCAGATCTCGAGCCCGTTGATCGACACCTCGCACCTGTACTACGACGGCAACAGCCAGGGCGGGATCATGGGCGGCATGACAACGGCCCTCGCGCCGGACTTCCAGCGGGCGGTCCTCGGGGTCTCCGGCATGAACTACGGCAACCTGCTGGTGCAGCGCAGCACTGACTTCGCGCCGTTCGGGCAGCTGTTGTTCGGCAGCTACAAGGACAAGTCGCTGGATCCGGTGATCCTCGACCTCATGCAGCAGCTCTGGGACCGCGGCGACCCGGACGGGTACGCGCAGCAGATGACGTCGCACCCGCTGCCCGACACTCCGTCGCACACCGTGCTGATGCAGATCGCCTACGGCGACCACCAGGTCAGCATGTACTCGGCCGCCACGGAGGCCCGCACAATCGGCGCGTCGGCGCATGAGCCCGCGCTCGACCTGTCGACCAACCGGGGCCGCGATCGCAATCTGTTCTTCGGGATCCCGAAGATCGCCCGCTATCCGTTCGGCGGGTCAGCGATCGTGATCTGGGACAGCGGGCCGGGCCGTGTGCAGCCGCCGCCGCTGGCAAACCTGGCTCCGCAGGACACCCCGACCAACAACGACCCGCACGAAGACGTCCGCAGCACGAAGGCCGCACGCACGCAGAAGTCAGACTTCCTGGCTCCGAACGGCAGCGTGGTGGACGTCTGCGGCGGCAAGCCGTGCCACACGGACGCCTACACGCCCTGAGCTCATCGGCGGCGGCGCTCGTCGCCGCCGCCGCCATCCTTCTCGCGGCCGCTGCCGCGGCGCACGCGACCACCTTCGGGATCTCCGAACCACAGGGGCTGTTCGCGTCCTGCCCGACGCATGACGATCCGTGCTCGAGCCCGTCGGGGCTCGACGGCCTGTGGAACGAGCGCGCGTTCACGTCGCTGCGATCACGGGGACGTTCGCTGCAGGCCGTCCGCCTGCCCGTGACCTACGACGCCGTGGCGACCTCGGACGGCGCGGGCGGATGCACCCTCTCGAACCCGTACCGGTTCGCGTACACCGACCAGGCCGGCCGCGCGCATCCGGCCAGGGAGTCGTGGAACGACCTGCTGTACGGGCTCAGGGCGGCGTATGCCGACGGTTTGCAGCCGCTGATCGTGATCGACGGCTACACGACTGCAACCGCGATCCACGCCTATGCCGGCTCCCCGTCACCCGGCGACGCGGGCGAGCCCGACCCGACCACGGCGGCAGGACGCACGGCCTACTACTGCGGCGTCCATGGGATCCTCAATGGCATCGCCGCACATCTGCCCGAACAGGAGTGGCCGCACCGCTGGGAGGCGTGGAACGAGCCCAACGGCGGATGCACCTACCTGAACAACCACTGCGATCCGGCTGTCTGCGCCCAGCTCGACCAGCCGGCGAGCAACCTCGACCCCACGACCGGCACGTACACGTGCTCGGCGACGGGGAGCGCCGACGCGAGCTGCGCGGTCGGATCGGGCGCAGCCGGCGCCGCCAAGGCGGCCTGCCTGTGGATCGAGGCGCGCAACGTGGTCGTGCAGTACCCCGGTCACTCGGGCGACAAGGTCGCCGCGGGCAGCTTCAGCTTCCCCTCCACCGGTTACCTGGCACCGTACGCAACGCTGCTCTCAAGCCAGGGCTATCACCCCGGAACGTGGGCGGTGCACGACTACGGCGACCCGACCGCGTCCGGCTGGCTGGGCCGTCCGGTCGCCGCGCAGCTGCAGCCGTTCGAGTCGGCGCTCGGCAGCATCACCGCAGGTACTCGCAGTCAGCTGTGGATCACCGAATCCGGGGTGTTGCTGACCGATCGCGACCGCAGCTTTACGGGCTATCAGTCGATCCCGTGCGCGAGCGACTCGCCCGCGGTCCCGGCCTACACGCTCGGCGCGTGCATAAACGGCAACGAGAGCGCCCAGATCACGAGCGCGGAGGCGTTCTTCGACCTCGATGCGGTGACCGGCGGGCCGCCCGTCACAGCGCTCTACTGGTACCAGTTCAAGGGTGTTGCCGGTGCGTGGGACTCGGGGCTGGTCGACCCCAACGGCGATCCACGCGCCGCCTACTGCATGTGGACCGGGAAGGCCCCGGCGGCGTGCTCAGGCAGTCCGGCGGCGCAGCCATGAGCTCGCGCGTCGCGCTTGTGACGTGCGCCGAGCTCCCCGAGCTGGGAGAGGACGAGCCGCTGCTGCTCGACGCGCTGCGCGAGCGCGGGGTGGACGCGCAGCCCGCAGTGTGGGACGACGCGGCGGTCGACTGGGCCGCCTATGACCTCGTAGTCGTCCGCTCCGCTTGGGACTACTCGACGCGGCGCGACGAGTTCGTCGCTTGGGCCCGGTCGGTCCCCCGGCTGCTGAACCCGGCCGATGTGATCGCGTGGAACACCGACAAGCGCTACCTCCGCACCGTGCGGCGCGCCGTCGACACGACGTTCCTCGAGCCGGGGGCCGGCTGGGATCCGCCGGCCGGCGAGTTTGTGGTCAAGCCGACCGTGTCGGCGGGGTCCAGGGACACCGCGCGCTACCGCCCCGGCGAGGAAGCCGCGGCGCGCGAGCACGTCACCGCGCTGCAGGCCGCCGGCCGCACGGTGATGGTGCAGCCGTATCTCGGTGCCGTCGACACACACGGGGAGACCGCGCTGCTGTTCTTCGACGGCGAGTACTCGCACGCGATCCGCAAGGGCCAGATGCTGCAGCCGGGCCAGGGGCCCACCGGCGAGGTCATCTACCTCGAAGAGCAGATCAGCGCGCGCGAGCCTGATCCCGACGAGCGCGCCGCCGCCGACGAGGTCCTGGAGTCGATGCCATGGCCGCGCGAGAGCCTCTTGTATGCGCGGGTCGACCTCATTCCGGGCCCCGACGGCTCCCCCCGCCTGGTCGAGCTCGAGCTGACGGAGCCGTCGCTGTTTCTGTCCTACTCGTCCGGCGCCCCGCAGCGACTCGCCGCCCGGGTGATCGCGCGGCTGTAGCGGTCACTTCGACTTCAGGCCGGAGCCGCACAGCGGTACGACCACGCTGCCGGCGGCGAGCTCCCGTGCGCGCGCCCAGCCGTCGCCCGGGGCGTTGATGTCCGCAAGCGCCGGGTGACTGCGGGCCAGCAGTGCCGCGCCCCAGGTGAGCGCCGCCGTCGGCTCCACGAACAGCCCCCGCGCCGCGAGCTCGGCCTGCGCCGGCGCGACGGCCGCTTCTGGGACCTCGACGATGCAGCCGCCGCTCGCACGCACCTCGGCGAGGATCTGGGCGCCGCGGGGCGGCCGCGGGATCGCGATCCCCTCCGCCACGGTCGGGCGCGCCTCGATCGCGACGGGCTCGCTCGAGTCAGCCGCCCACGCCCGCGCCAGTGGCGCGCAGCGCTCGCTCTGCACGCCGATCAACGCCGGGCCACGGTCGATCAGGCCCGCGGCATGCAGCTCGCGAAAGCCACGGGCGGCCCCGAGCAGCAGCGTGCCGTTGCCGACCGGGAGGATCAGCGCCTCCGGGCCTGCGTCGAGCTGCTCCCACAGCTCGAACGCGTACGTCTTGGTGCCCTGGAGGAAGTAGGGGTCGTAGATATGCGAGCCATACATCGCGCCGGTGGTGCTGACGGCGTCGATCGCCGCCTGGGTCGTCGCGGTGCGGTCGCCCGGCACGAGCCGCAGGCTGGCGCCGTAGGCGCGGATCTGACGCTGCTTGCCGGCCGAGGTGTGGTCGGGCACGAATACCGTGCACGGGATCCCCGCACGCGCCGCGTACGCCGCGATCGCGCTGCCCGCGTTGCCACTGGAGTCGGCCACCAGCGCGCCTGCGCCGCGCTGCTTCGCCGAGGCGACCAGCACCACCGCTCCTCGGTCCTTGAACGACAGCGTCGGGAACAGGTAGTCGACCTTGATCGACACGCCGGGCAGCTTCGCGCCGGCGTCGACGAGCGGTGTCAGGCCCTCGCCGAGCGACAGCTCGGCGGCGGTGGCCGCGTCGACGGGGATGCACTCCCGATAGCGCCACAGTCCGTGATCGCGGCCCGTTGACGGCGGCAGATCACGGATCGCGTCGGCTGGAATGTCCGGCAGGTCGAGCGGGCCGCCGCACTCGCATCGCCACTGCGACGGCTGTGCCGGGCGTCCACAGATCGTGCACGTGAGCTGGTCCACGGGCCTCACTGCACCACAATGCGCGAATGGCCGCCGGGCGGATACGGATCGGAGTGGTCGGTTGCGGGCTGATCTCGCAGGTGATGCACCTGCCGTATCTGTCCGAGCTCGCCGACCGCTTCGAGCTGGCGGCGGTGTGCGACATCGCGCCCGAGGTGGCCGGCGGTTGCGCCGAGCGCTACGGCGTCTCGCGGGTGTTCACGCGCTGGGAGGAGCTGATCGCCGAGCCGTTGGATGCCGTGCTCGTCGCGACCTCCGGCGACCACGCGCCGATCGCGATCGCCGCTGCGCGCGCAGGACGGCATGTGATGGTCGAGAAGCCGCTCGCGCTGTGCAGTCGCGACGGCGAGCTGGCGCTCGAGGCCGGGCGCGACGCCGGCGTGTGCATCCTGGTCGGGACGATGAAGCGCTACGACCCGGCGTACGAGCGCCTCGCCGAGCTGCTGCCCGACGTGGACGACGTGCGCCTGATCAGGGTGACGACGCTCGAGTCGCCGATTCCTCCGCACGTTTCCCACTATCCGCTGATCGAGCGCGACGGCAAGTCCGAGCATCTGCCCCCCGAGCTCGAGCGGGCCGAGCAGGCGGCGATCGATGCGGCTTTGGGCGACGCCGGCGAGGAGACGCGCTGGTGCTATCGCCGGATCGTCGTCCAGACGCTCGTGCACGAGTTCAACATGCTCGGCGGCCTGCTGGGCGAGCCCGATGAGATCCGGTCGGTGTCGCTGACCCCGCGTTGCGTCGGCATCAACATGCGCTATGGCGAGGCCGAGTGCCACCTGTCGTGGGTGTTGCTTCCGGGGATTGCGCGCTATCGCCAGGAGCTCGCGTTCCACGCGCCGGGCATGCGGCTGACGCTGGAGCTGCCGTCGCCGTTTCTGCGCAGCATGCCGAGCAGGCTGATCGTCGAGGGCGGCAATGTCGGCACCGCGCACAGCTGGCAGCGCGAGGAGGTCGTCTCCTACGACGAGGCGTTCAAGCGCGAGCTTGTCGAGTTTGCCGATTGCATCGCCACCGGGCGCGAGCCGCGCACGTCGGCGGCCGACGGGCTGCGCGACGTGCGGCTCGCGGAGGCGGTCGCCCGGGTGGACGCCGCTACGCGTGCGCGATCCGGCTGAGGAACGGCACCAGGTGGTCGAAGAACACGTTGTTGGGGAACGCGCCCGCCGGGTCGTTGTGGGCGTAGGCGTTCTGGCGGTTGATCAGGACCAGGTTGCGCTTGGGGATGTGTGACTGCTTGGCCAGCTGTTGCGCGTCAAGCAGCACGCCCGGGCCGCCCAGCGCGGCGCCGAACGCGTAGATCCGCAGGGTGTGTGGGAGCCGCCGCCCCATCGTCGAGTGCACGTCGAGCACCGACTGCGCCGGGTTGGCGATGCCGTTGTTGACCGCGCGCGTGTCGTCGGTGAGCCGCTGCGGGAAGTACCACTCGGTCCCGTCGGCGTTGTTGATCCCGATCCCGGAGAACATCGTTGCAAAGCGCTTGATCGGCGTCAGCGCGCCGGTTCCATCCCAGCCGTGCAGGCCGTTCTTTGTCGTCGTGGACACGCCCTTACCCAGGTGGCCCTGCGCCGCGATCAGGCTCGCCGGCGACGTTCCGACGTTCAGCGCGTAGCCGTACTGGCCGAGATTGGTGACCGGCACCGGTGGCTTCAGGTCAGCCGGCAGCGCCGGGAACTGCTGCCCGAGCGACCGGGAGTTCGGGTCCTGCAGGGCACCGAGCGAGCCGGTGGCGTTGAACAGGCCGGCATACGGCGCGGCGATGCCGCCGAAGTTCAGCCACGGCGTGGTCTGCTGCTTGAGCGTCGTCAACGCGGCGCCCGCGTCTGCGGCCGACTCGGCCGGGACGCTGCCGCCGTCGATGTAGATCAGTCCAGCCAGCTCGTCGGCGCCGGCGTGGCCGTTGAAGTTCCAGGTGGCGTACGCGGTGACGACCGAGCCACCGAGTGAGTGCCCGCCGAGCACGACCTTGCCGCCGAGCTTGTGCGCCGCCGCGATCACGCGATGCAGGTCTCCGACGGCAACGTTCATGCCCCATTGCTTGGCGAACTGCACCGAGCCGTCGGGGATGAGCTTGAAGTGGCTGGTGACGCTCGGGTCGGTGATGTAGCCCAGGTAGTAGTCGAAGACCCGCTGGGTCGAAGCCTTTCCGCGCTTTGCGAGGTTCAGCACCGACTGGTCCTCGAGTAGGTTCTCGCGCCGCTCCTCAGACCACACCTGCCATCCGGGGAGCTTGGACACGAGCCACTGCGCGAGCGGCACGAAGTAGGCGCCGCCGGCAGACGTCCCGGGCGCC
>DASYFZ010000479.1:0-1909 GCA_036000295.1 Solirubrobacteraceae bacterium | reverse complement strand
CGTCCTCGCGCTCGCTGCCGGTCGAGGCGAAGTGGGAGACCTGTGCCGCGTTCGTGGTGGAGGGATGGGTGAAACCGTGCCACTGCTCGTTGAAGAACCGGATCGGGTGCCCGTGGGTGGCGGCGACGGCGCCCGCGGACGCGACGGCAAGCGCCAGCACCGCGGCGACAAGGCCGCTTGCGAGCACGACCGACCGCCGCACCTCGCGCGGCTTGAACCGGTCCTCGGCGACCAGCACCAGCGTCCCCGCGATCAGCACGACCAGGCAGCACACGAGGCTCGTGGCGCCGGCCGTCTTTGCCGCGTGGTCAAACGCGCTCGTCGTCGGGTGCGCGACAGCCGTCACCTCGTACACGTGCAGCAGCCGGTGCAGCGGCACAAGCGCCCCGATCACCGGGATGATCGCTGCCACCGCGATGCGCAGTCGATCGCGCACGACGACAAGGCCGATCAGCAGCACGGCCGGCAACGTGAACAACCAGCCTCGGCTCTCGGCGAGCAGCGCGAGCTGTACACCCTCGCACGCGATCGCCAGCAGCACGCCGCGCAGGACCAGCGGCAGCTCTCGCCGCACGGCCAGGGCGACTCCCAGCAACGCCGTTGTCATGAACAGCGCGGCGTTGGCGTTCAGGTAGCCGGTCGGCGAGATCAGCCGGCCCTCTGTGAAGAGACTGGCTGCATGCTGCCCGAGCGCCATCTTGAGCAGGATCAGCGCTCCGACCGCCCCCACGGCCACGGTATAGGCGGTCGTCATCCACAGCGCCCGGCGTGGCGTCCAGCGCGACAGGGCGCACAGGGTGAAGATCAGCAGGTACAGCAGCGCCTTGTTGCTGCCGCTGAGCGCGTCGCCGCGATATGCGGCCCACGCGATCGACGCGTAGGACCAGGCCACGTACAGCGTGAAGGCGCCGAGCGCGATCTTGGTGGCCCTGCCAAGCCGCCGCAACGGGCCGAACAGGCCCCCCACGACCATCGCGACGAGCGCGAGCAGGATCAGCGCGCCCCAGTACCACGTGTCCTCGTCATAGCCGCCGTCGTGCGCCGCCCACAGGATCAGCAGCAGCAGCACCACGGCCACCGGCGCCGCCGCCAGCCCGTCGCGCCAGGAGCCGTTTGAACCGCGGCGTGGATCGCCCGTGCCGGACGGCCGATCGGACGCGGTGACCTCGGAGGTCACCGCGCTCGCAGCGTGTACGTCGCGTACGACGTGAGGTGATAGTTCGGGTGGCGCAGCATCAATTCGGTCCATGCACGGTCAACTTTCTTCAGCAGCCGACCGGGAGCATGTGACGACTCGCCGAAGTACGCCACGCAATGTTCGACTGCGAAGCCTGCCGTGGCCAAACGCCGGATCTGACTGGTGGTCGGTCCATAACACCAGTGATAGAACGCCGGAAACTTGCCGGTTTTCCCGGACTTGACGCGCCAAGGCTCGATCTTGAGCAGGATCCATTCGGCCACGGACTCCGGGAGCACCCGGTTGACCACGAACGGCGGCCACCACAGCGTCGGGAAGAAGTGCATCGCGATTCCGCCGGGACGCAACAGCCGGTGGACGTTGGTGTGGAACTGGCGCGCGTCGCGCACATGCTCCGCGAGCACCCGGCTGAACACTACGTCGTATTGGCCGTCGTGCTCGCCGGTGGAGAACGACGACGAGCTGACGTCGCCGACCAGCGTCGCGTACCCGTCGGGCGCCTTCTCCAGCTCCGGAGCGGCGATGTCGACGACCAAGCATTCGAGGCCGTTGCGCTGCAGGAAGTCCAGTTCCAGTGCCGGCCGCGCGCCGCCGCCGAGTTCGCACACCTTTCCGCCGCCCAGCGACTCGAGTCGCTGGTGCAGGCGACGCGTGAAATCTATGTGCGCCCATTCGTCGGGCGCCAGGCTGAAGGCCCGATGCTCGATCGTC
>DASYFZ010000469.1:0-7204 GCA_036000295.1 Solirubrobacteraceae bacterium | reverse complement strand
CCGCGAGGCTCGCGCGTGCGGATGGTCGTGTCCGAACTGCGCGGCGAGAAGATCGACATCATCCCTTACAACGACGAGCCCGCCCGGTTCGTGGCCAAGGCGCTGTCGCCCGCGCGCGTGCGCGAGGTGCTCGTCGACGACGCCGGCAAGCAGGCGACCGTGATCGTGCCCGACGACCAGTTGTCGCTGGCGATCGGACGCGAGGGCCAGAACGCCCGGCTCGCCGCCCGCCTCACCGGATGGCGGATCGACATCCGCTCGGAGACCGAGTTCGCCGCCGAGGAGGCCGAGCACGGCTACGAGCAGGAGGAGGCGCAGGGACGCTGCGCGGCGGTCCTGTCCAACGGCCGGCGTTGCCCGAACGCCGCCCTGCCCGGCTCTCGCTACTGCGGAATCGAGGCCCATCAGGCGATGGAGCGTGCCAACGGCGAGGGCGCGCCCTCCGCCCAGAACGCGGACGCGGGCGCCGCTTCCTAGCGGGCCTAAACTGGAGCTAGATGAGTAAGCGTGTTCATGAGATCGCCAAGGAGCGAGGGCTTCCAGCCAAGGAAGTACTAGAGAAGCTGCGGGCCGCCGGAATCAACGTCAAGGCGGTCTCCTCAAGCGTCGACGAGGCCGCCGCGGCCAAGGCGCTTGGCAACGGAGGATCCCGGCCCGCCGGCAACGCGGCCCCCGCGGATGCTCCGCGCAAGTCCGCCGACGCCAAGGCCGGGGCCGGGGCCGGCAAGCCCAGCGAAGCGAAGGGCAATGCCGGCGGCAAGCGTGCCGACGGCGCCCGCGCAGAGGCACAGGCGCCTGCCCGCCAGGCGCAGCCTCAGGCCGCACCACAGGCTGAGGCCAAGGCCGCTCGCCCGAGCGACGCCAAGCCGAACGCCCCCGCCGACGGCGCAAGCGCGCCGGCCGACGGCGCGGCTGACGGCGCCGCCGACGGAAGCCAGCGCGGCGGCGGCGATGCCCCGCACAAGCGCCCGACTCGTGACTCCTTGCAGGGCGAGCGCGCGCCGGGCACCGCAGGCGGTCGCCGGCGCGTAGTGATCGATTCCCAGGCTTCGCGCCGTGCTCCCGGCGGCGGTCCGCCGCCGGCGTCAAACCAGCCGCCGCGCAGGCAGCGCCGAGGCCGGCGCCGCCGCGGCGTCTACGACGAAGAGGCCGAGTCGCGTCCGTCGCAGACCGCGGTCGCCGAGCCCGACGTCATCCGGATCAACTCCGGGTCGACGGTCAAGGCAGTGGCGGAGTACCTCGACGTCTCCTCCGCGGAGATCATCAAGAAGCTGATGGCGCTGGGCGAGATGAAGACGCTCACCCAGACGCTGTCTGACGAGACGATCACGGTGCTGGCATCCGAGCTCGGTCAGGACGTCGAGATCGTCCACTCCGAGGACGAGGAGGTCCTCGAGCCGCGGTTCGACGACGCCGAGGAGGATCTGGTCGAGCGCCCGCCGGTCGTGACGATCATGGGCCACGTCGACCACGGAAAGACTTCGCTGCTGGACGCGATCCGCCAGACCCAGGTGGCGGCGGGCGAGGCCGGCGGCATCACCCAGCACATCGGCGCCTACCAGGTCAACCACGACGGCAAGCCGGTCACGTTCCTCGACACCCCGGGCCACGAGGCGTTCACCGCGATGCGTGCCCGCGGCGCGAAGGTCACCGACATCGCCGTGATCGTGGTTGCTGCCGACGACGGCGTCAAGCCGCAGACCCAGGAGGCCGTCGACCACGCCAAGCTGGCCGAGGTGCCGATGCTGGTCGCGGTCAACAAGATCGACAAGGAGGGCGCACAGCCCGATCGCGTGCGCACCGAGATGACCCAGCTCGGCCTGCAGCCGGTCGAATGGGGCGGTGACACGGAGTTCGTCAACGTCTCAGCGAAGACCAAGGAGGGGCTCGCCGACCTGCTCGACACGATCCTGCTGATGTCCGAGGTCGAGGAGCTGCGGTCGAAGACCGACGCGCCCGCGTCGGGCACCGTGATCGAGTCAAAGCTCGACCCCGGACGCGGCCCGGTCGTCACGATCCTGATCGGCCGCGGAACGCTCGAGGTCGGCGACTCGCTCGTCGCCGGCGCACACTGGGGCCGCGTCCGAGCGATGAACGACTTCATGGGCAACCGCGTCGGCCAGGCACTCCCCGGCGAGCCGGTCGAGGTGCTCGGCTTCGACGGGGTCCCCGAGGCGGGTGAGCACGTCCGGGCGGTCGAGAACGAGCGTCGGGCGCGTCAGCTCGCGGGCGAGCGCGCCACGCGCCTGAAGACCGAGTCATTGGCACGGCGCGCGGGCAAGAAGATCTCGCTCGAGAGCATCTTCGAGGCGGGCGTCCAGGAGCTCAACCTGGTCGTCAAGGCCGACGTCGCCGGATCGCTGGAGGCGATCGAGGACGAGATCGCGAAGCTGCCGCAGGAAGAGGTGTCGGTCAACGTGATCCGCCGCGCCGTCGGCGCCGTGACCGAGTCCGACGTGATGCTCGCGGCCGCCTCCGACGCCGTGATCCTCGCGTTCAACGTCCGGCCGGTGGGCGACGCCCGCGCGGTCGCCGACCGCGAGGGCGTGGAGATCCGCCATTACTCGGTGATCTACCGCGCGATCGACGAACTGCGCTCGGCGATGCAGGGCATGCTCGCCCCCGAGGAGGTCGAGGAGACGCTCGGCTCGGCCGAGGTCCGTCAGATCTTCCGCGCCTCGCGGGTCGGGACGATCGCCGGATCGCACGTCACCGACGGCAAGATCACCCGCGGCTCGCGTGTGCGCCTGGTCCGCGACGGCACCGTCGTCTACGACGGCGTGATCGCCAGCCTCCGCCGCTTCAACGAGGACGCCCGTGAAGTCGCATCGGGATTCGACTGCGGCATCGTGCTGCGCGACTTCGCCGACGTCAAGGAGGGCGACGTGCTCGAGGCCTACACCACCCGTCAGGTCGAGCGCGAGCTCGCCTGACAGAGCTGAGCCCGGAGTGCCTGATGTCCGAGGCCGGCTTCGTGGCTGTGCTTGTCATCGACCTTCACTTCCCGGATTCCGGCAGCCTGAAGAGCAAGCGCAAGGAGCTGTCTTCGATCAAGGCTCAGTTGCACGGGCGCCTCGGCGTAGCCGTCTCCGAGACCGATCACCACGACCTGTGGCAGCGGGCGACGCTGACCGCCGCTCTGACGAGCGGGTCGGTTGCGAACCTGACCGTTGCGGCCGACAGAGTCGAGCGGTGGTTGGAGGCGCGCTGCCCGGAATGCGTGCACGTGCGACGAACGGTCGCGTCGGTCGACGAGCTGGACGACCTGGTCCCAACCTCCGGCGGGGAGGGATAGGATGGCCGACGCACGCATGCGGCGAGTCGATGAGGCCGTCCGAGAGGTGCTCAGCGACGCAATCGCTAAGGATCTTCAGGATCCGCGCGTGGGATTCGTGACCGTGACCGGAGTCAAGACCAGCCCCGACCTGCGCCACGCGCGTGTGTTTGTGAGCGTGCTCGGCGACGACCAGGTACGGTCCGACAGCCTCGCGGGACTGCGCTCGGCGCACGGCTTCCTGCAGGGCCGGGTTGCAGCCGAGCTACGACTCAAGCACACGCCGATGCTCGAATTTGATTACGACGAGTCGGTGGACCGCGCGATGCGTCTGTCACGGCTCATGGAGGAGGGATCCGACAACGTGCAGCCCGAGGAAACTGATGGGTGAGAACGGAGCCAGCGCGGATCGCGACCGGGTTCTCGAGGAGCTGCGCTCGGCGCAGCGGCTGATCGTCGTCGCCCACGAGCATCCCGACGGCGACGCGCTCGGGTCGCTGATCGGCATGCAGGGAGCGCTTACCGCGCTGGGCAAGGACTGCCTGATGTTCATCGACTCAAGCGAGCTGCCGCTGCCACAGGAATATGACTTTCTGTCGTTGTCCGGGCTTGTCAGTTCGCCGCCCGACGATCTCGACGAGCGCACGGTCGTGTTCCTGGACTGCGGGAACCTCGAGCGCAACCCAGCCGAGGCCCTGCAACGCCCCGGCATGCACATCCTCAACATCGACCACCACCACGACAACACGCACTTCGGCACCGTGAACCTCGTGGTACCCGACGCTTCCTGCACGGCCGAGATCGTGTGGGATCTGATGAAGGGCCTTGGCACCGCGCCTACGCAGGAGATCGCCGAGGCCCTGTACGTGGGGCTGATCACCGACACCGGCCGCTTCATGTACGAGAACACCGGCCCTCGGGCCCACCGCATGGCCGCGGAGCTGATCGAGGCCGGCGTCGACGTGCACGAGATCTACCGGCGCGTCTACGAGGGCGTGCCCTACGGAAAGCTGGCGCTGCTCGCCCGGGGCCTGGCCAAGGTCGAGCGCTACGACTCCGGTCGGCTGACCGTGACCGAGCTCGACGCGGAGGACTTCGCGGAGTCGGGCGCGGAAGAGAGCTACTCAGAGGGGGTCATCGACCACCTCCGCGCCGTCCAGGGGACTGCCGTTGCGGCGCTCGTGCGCGACCGCATCGGCGACACCGACGGCGACGGCAAGCCGCTTCGCAAGGTCTCTCTGCGGGCCAGCGACGAGCGCGTCGACGTGTCGGCGATCGCGCGGGTCCAGGGGGGAGGCGGCCACCGACAGGCGGCCGGATTCACGACCGCCCTGGAGTGGCCGGCGCTTGTCGAGTTCCTCCGGGAAGAGGTCGCGCAGCAGCTCTCGTGAACGTTGACGGCGTCCTCCTGGTCGACAAGCCGGCCGGGATCACCTCACACGACGTCGTCGCGCAGACCCGTCGGCTCAGACGCGGGATCAAGGTCGGCCACGCCGGCACGCTGGACCCGTTTGCGACGGGGCTGCTGCTGGTGCTGCTGGGACGTGCGACGCGCGTCCAGCGATTCCTGATGGCGCTGCGCAAGACATACGAGGCGACCGCGCGCTTCGGCGCGGTCTCGAGTACCGGCGATCCCGAGGGCGAGATCGTCGACACCGGCGTGATCCCCACAGGCGACCTGGATCTTCCCGTGGGCCGCGTCCGCCAGCATCCGCCGGCGTACTCGGCGGTCAAGATCGGCGGCCGGCGAGCCTACGCCCTGGCCCGCGCCGGCGTCGACGTCAAGCCCGCCGAGCGCGAGATCGAGGTCTACCGCTTCGAGGAGACCTGGCGCGACGCCGACCGGCGCGGCTTCGTGATCGAGTGCTCGTCGGGAACCTACATTCGCACCCTGATCGCCGATCTCGGCGACGCCTACTGCGAGCAGCTGCGGCGCACTGCGATCGGCTCCTTCGCCGTAGAAGATGCCGATCCCGAGCGGGTGATCGGACTCAACGACGCGCTCGCCTTCATGCCCGAAGTGCACCTCGAGGGCGACGAGGCGCGGCGCGCCGGCCACGGCGTCGCGATTGCGGCCGCGCAACGGCCGCCAGGTGATGTTGTGAGGCTCACCGACGAGCGGGGACTCGTCGCGATCGCGGAGCCTCGCGAGCAGGGCACCGTGCTCAAGCCGATCCTCGGCCTACGCGGTTGAGCCGACGTCCGTAGGCTTCGGCGCCCATGCAGGTCACGGAGCTATCCGACGTTCAGCCGCGCGCACGCCGTGTCGCGGTCGGCGAGTTCGACGGCGTTCACCTCGGCCACCGCGAGGTGATCTCCGGTTCAGACACGGTGCTCACGTTCGAGCCACATCCGCTGCAGGTCGTCCGGCCCGAGGCGGCCCCCAAGCTGCTCACCAGCCTCGACGCCAAGGCCGATCTGATCGGCAGGCTGGGAGTGGAGGAGCTCGTGGTGATCCCGTTCAACCGCGGCTTTGCGGATCAGACACCCGACGAGTTCATCGACCACGTGCTCGTCGAGCGCCTGCAGGCCACGCGCGTGTCGGTGGGGGAGAACTTCCGGTTCGGGCATCGCGCCGCGGGTGACCCCGAAATGCTCGCCGCCGACGGCCGCTTTGAGACGCGGGTGGTGCCGCTGGTCGAGGTCGACGGCGAGATCGTGTCCTCCAGCCACATCCGCGGGCTGGTGCTCGCGGGCGAGGTCGAGCTGGCCCAGCGCTTCCTCGGCGCACCGTTTCGGATGAGCGGAGAGGTGGTCCACGGCGACGAGCGTGGCCGCACGCTCGGGTTTCCGACCGCCAACATCGTCCCGGACGAGGCGCTCGTAACCCCGGGACACGGCATCTATGTGGCCCGCGCCGACGACGGTGCGTGCGCCGCGGTCAGCATCGGCGTGCGCCCGACGTTCGGGACCGGACGGGCGGTGCTGGTGGAGGCGTATCTGATCGACCGCGACGAGGATCTCTACGGCCGCATCCTGGCACTCGACTTTCTGGAGCGCCTTCGCGGCGAGCGCCGGTTCTCCTCCAAGGAGGAGCTGATCGAGCAGATGCGCCTCGACGTCCAGCACGCGCGTGAGATCTGTGGCTAATACCCTGCTACTCTCAGCGGCCGCATGACGCTCACCCAGGAACGCAAGCAGGAGCTGGTTTCGAAGTTCGGCGAGAGCCCCACCGACACCGGTAGGGCCGAGGTCCAGATCGCCCTGATGACCGATCGGATCAACGACCTCAACCAGCACCTTCGCACCCATCGCAAGGACCACCACTCGCGACGTGGGCTGCTGATGCTCGTGGGGCGGCGCCGCAGGCTTCTCAACTACCTGCAGCGCTCCGACCTCGAGCGGTACCGGGCGCTCGTACGCGAGCTCGGCCTGCGCAAGTGATCTCGCCCGGCGAGCCCGCACCAGACTTCACGCTGCGCCGCGAGGACGGCAACGCGTTCACCCCTGAGGATCTGCAAGGCAAGACCACGGTGCTGGTCTTCTATCCGTTCGCGTTCAGCCCCGTATGCACCGATCAGTTCAACCTCTACGAAGAGGTGCTCGACGACCTCAAGGCGCGCGGCGCGACCCTGTACGGGGTCTCCTGCGACGCCACCTGGTCGCAGAAGGCATTTCGCGAGAAGCTCGGCGTCACGATCGAGCAGCTGTCGGATTTCGAGCCCAAGGGCGAGGCGTGCCGCGCGTTCGGGGTCTACCACCCTGGCGGGTTTCCGCAGCGGGCGTTGGTGGTGATCGGCCCGGACGGCGTCGTCAAGTGGGGCTACGAGGCTGAGGTTCCAACGGAGCTGCCCGGCGCCAACCTGATCTTCGACGGTCTCGCGGCCGCCGGCGCGGGTTGACCGAGCTGGGCTCGGCGCCCGTCCCTGCGCCGTCGCCCGAGGATCACATCACGGGACCGGCCGATGCACCGTTGGTAATCGAGTACGC
>DASYFZ010000425.1:0-5411 GCA_036000295.1 Solirubrobacteraceae bacterium | reverse complement strand
GAGTACGAGCTGATCGTCGATCACCTCGGCCGCGAGCCCAACGACGTGGAGCTCGCGATGTTGTCGCTGATGTGGTCCGAGCACTGCGCCTACAAGCACTCCAAGCGGCTGCTGCGGCGCTTGCCGACCGAGGGGCCCCATGTGCTGATGGGGCCGGGCGAGAACGCGGGCGCGGTCGACGTCGGCGACGGGCTCGCGATCGCGTTCAAGGTCGAGTCGCACAACCACCCGAGCGCGGTCGAGCCGTTCCAGGGCGCCGCTACCGGCGTCGGCGGGATCCTGCGCGACGTGTTCGCGATCGGCGCACGACCGATCGCGGTGCTCGACTCGCTGCGCTTCGGCGAGCCAGCCGAGTCCGAGCGCTCGCGGTACCTGCTGTCGCAAGCCGTCGCCGGAATCGGCCACTACGGCAACTCGATCGGCGTGCCGACGGTGGGCGGCGAGATCTACTTCGAATCGAGCTACGAGCAGAACTGCCTGGTCAACGCGATGTGCCTGGGGCTGGCGCCGCGAGAGCGCCTGATCCGCGCCGCCGCGGCCGGGCCAGGGAACGTTGTCGTGCTGCTCGGCGCGCTGACGGGCCGCGACGGGATCGGCGGTGCGTCGGTCCTGGCCAGCGCCGAGCTCGGCGAGGGCGATGAGGCCAAGCGCCCGTCGGTCCAGATCGGCGATCCGTTCTCGGAGAAGAAGCTGCTCGAATGTTGTCTTGAGCTGTTGGACCGTGGCCTGCTGACCTCCCTGCAGGACCTCGGCGCCGCGGGCCTGACCTCCGCGGTGTCGGAGATGGCCAGCAAGGGCGAGGTCGGGATCGACATCGACCTTTGCCAGATCCCATTGCGCGAGCCAGGGATGGAGCCCTTCGAGATCATGGTTTCCGAGTCTCAGGAGCGGATGCTTTGCGTTGTCGCCCCGGAGCGTGTCGGAGCGCTGCTGAATGTCTGCGAGCACTGGGAGGTCCTCGCCACTCCGATCGGCTCGGTCACCACCGGCGATCGCCTGCGGGTGCTCAAGCGCGGCGCCGCCGTCGCTGACCTGCCGGTGAGGATCCTGGTCGACGACTGCCCGCTGTACGACCTCGAGCCTGAGCCGCCCGAGCAGCCCCTGTACCGCCCGCCCGCCGCGGTCCTGGACGGCACCGAGCCTTCGGAACGGGTTCTGCTCACGCTGCTGGGCTCCGCGAACATCGCCTCGCGCCACCCCGTGTTCGAGCAGTACGACCCGGTCGTGCAGTCGCGCACCGTGCGTCGCCCCGACGAGGCCGACGCCGCGGTGCTGGCGCTGCCCAGTGGCGCGGCGATCGCAGTCTCAATCGACGGCAACGGCCGCCGCGTGGCATGCGATCCGCGGCGCGGAGCCGCCGAGGCCGTGTACGAGTGCGCTGCCAACCTGGCGTGTGTCGGCGCCGAGCCGCTCGGGCTCACCAACTGCCTGAACTTCGGAAACCCCGAGAAGCCGCACGTCGCCTGGCAGCTGACCGAAGCGGTTACCGGCCTCGCCGAGGCGTGCGAGCAGCTCGGCGTGCCGGTTGTCGGCGGCAACGTGTCGCTCTACAACGAGGCGCCCACCGGCCCGATCTTCCCGACGCCCGTCGTGGGCATCGTCGGCCGCCTTCCCGATGCCGCGCGGGCCGGCCGGCTCGCGTTCGGCCAGGAGGGCGACGCGATCGCGCTCGTCGGCCCCTTCGATCCGGCGCTGGCCGGCTCGGAGCTGGCCAAGCTGCAGGGCCGCGTCGCCACGGGCACGTTGCCGCCGATCGACCCGGATGCGGTCGCGCAGGCCCACCGGGAGGTCCGTGAGGGAGTTCGGTCAGGTGCCCTGAGCAGCGCCCACGACATCGCCGAGGGGGGCATTGCGGTCGCGCTGGCGGAGTGCTGCATCGCCGGCTCGGTCGGCGCCACAGTGACGCTCCCGAACGGCATCGACCCGTTCGCCGAGGCCCTCGGCCAGGGTTTCATCGTCTCGGGGTCCGACGAGGCGCTGGCCGAAATGACCGTGATCGGCCGTGTCGGCGGCGCCGAGCTGGCCATCGACGGTGAGCTTGCGATCGCAGTTTCCGAGTTGCGCGATGCCCGTGAGCTGGGACTGGCGAAGCTCGTCTAAACGCGCTGCTAGCCTCCGAGGCGGCTGGGCATGCAGACCGTGATCGATCATCGCGATGGCCCTCGCGACGAGTGCGGTGTCTTCGGCATCTTCGCGCCGGAGCACGACGTCGCCAGATTGACGTACTTCGCGCTGTTCGCGCTGCAGCACCGGGGTCAGGAGTCGGCGGGGATCGCGACCGCCCAGCGCGGCGGCAGCCTGATGGCGATCCGTGACCAGGGCCTCGTCGCCCAGGTGTTCGACGAGCACATCCTGCGCTCGCTGATCGGCGACATGGCGATCGGCCACGTGCGCTACTCCACAACAGGTTCCTCGGAGTGGGAGAACGCCCAGCCGATCGTCCGTGACGACCACCGGACGCTGGCACTGGCCCACAACGGCAATCTGATCAACGCCGTCGAGCTGCACTCCGAGCTGCGTGGCCGCGACGTCCCGTTCCGCTCCACGTCTGACTCGGAGATCATCGCCGCGCTGCTCGCCACCCATCCCGCCCAGAAGATCGAGGACGCCGTCGCCGAGGTGCTGCCGCGCCTGAAGGGCGCGTTCTCGACGGTCGCGATGACCGACGAGGCCGTGGTCGCGTTCCGCGACCCGCACGGTGTGCGGCCGCTCGCGCTCGGAATGATCGAGGACTCCGAATCCGGCGACGCCGCCTACTGCGTGGCCAGCGAATCGTGCGCGTTTGACCTGATCGGCGCCAAGTACCTCCGCGAGGTCCTGCCAGGCGAGGTCGTCACGCTCACCGAGCGCGGGATCCAGACCCGGATGGTGGCCGGAGGCGAGCGCCGTGCGTTCTGCGTATTCGAGGACATCTACTTCGCGCGGCCGGACTCGAAGGTGAATGGGACCGTGCTGCAGGTGGCTCGCTCGCGGATGGGCGAGATCCTCTGGCACGAGGCGCCGGTCGACGCCGACCTCGTGATCGCGGTGCCCGACTCCGGCAACGCCGCCGCCCGTGGGGTGGCCCGCGCATCGGGGCTGCCGCAGGACGACGGCTTCATCAAGAACCGCTACGTCGCACGGACGTTCATCCAGCCCGGCCAGGAGCTGCGCCGCCACGGCTTGCGCCTGAAGTTCAACCCGCTGCCTGAGGTCGTCGCCGGCAAGCGCCTGGTTGTCGTCGACGACTCGATCGTGCGCGGCAACACCACCCGCCAGATCGTGCAGATGCTGCGCGACGCGGGCGCGGCGGAGGTCCACCTGCGGATCTCGGCGCCGCCGATCAAGCACCCCTGCCACTACGGCATCGATATGTCGACGCGCGAGGAGATGATCGCCCACGGCCGGACGGTCGAGGAGGTGGCCGAGGAGCTCGGCGCCGACTCGCTGCACTACCTGTCGCTCGAGGGCGTGTACGAGGCAGTCGGCGCACCGCGCTCCGAGCACTGCGACGCATGCTTCAGCGGCGAGTACCCGCTGGCCGGCACCGAGACGGCCAACGGCAAGTACGCGCTCGAGGCTGAGCTACCGCTCGTCCGGGCCTAGCGCGCGCGGGTCTGCACGGTCCGGGCGCGGCGCTATCGTCGCCTGCCCCATGGACCACGTGAAGTCCCTGCGCGCGATCTTCGGATTCGAGCATTTCCGGGCGGGCCAGGCAGAGGCGGTCGCCGCCGCGCTGGCCGACCGCGACGCACTGGTCGTGATGCCGACCGGCTCGGGCAAGTCGCTCTGCTACCAGCTGCCCGCGCTGATCCGCGACGACCTGACCGTGGTCGTGTCGCCGCTTGTGTCGCTGATGCAGGACCAGGCGGCCGCGCTCGAGCGGGTGGCTCCCGGTCGCGTCGGCGTGATCAATGCGCTGCGCGGTGCTTTGGCGAACGCCGAGGCCGTGGACCGAGCCGTCGCGGGTGAGCTGTCGCTCCTGTACGTGGCGCCCGAGCGGTTTGCCTCGATCCGGTTCGTCGATCGGATCCGGCAGGCGCGCGTCGGTCTGTTCGTCGTCGACGAGGCGCACTGCGTGTCGCAGTGGGGCCACGACTTCCGCCCCGACTACTTCTCGCTCGGGGACGCCGCTCGGATCGTCGGCGCTCGGGCGACGATGGCGGTTACGGCGACCGCCACGCCGGCCGTCGCGGATGACATCGCGCGGCGGCTGGACCTCCGGGATCCGCTGCGGATCGCGACGGGCTTCGACCGCCCCAACCTGAGCTTCACGGTGGTTCGCTGCGATACGCCGATCGTCAAGGGACGCCGCCTCAGCGAGGCGCTCGCCGATCCCGGCGCGCTTCCCGCGATCGTCTACGTCGGCACGCGTGACAACAGCGACGTGCTCGCCGCCGGGCTGGCGCGCAAGCTCGGGCACGAGGTTGTCTCCTACCACGCCGGGCTGGACCGCGGCGCTCGCGCGCGGGCACAGGAGCGGTTCATGGCCGGCGAGGTCCCGGCGATCGTCGCCACAAACGCGTTCGGAATGGGTATCGACAAGGCCGACGTGCGAACTGTCTGTCATGCATCGGTGCCGGCTTCGCTCGAGGCCTACTACCAGGAGGCCGGCCGCGCCGGCCGCGACGGGCGCGCAGCCCGCTGCATGCTGTTCGCCCAGCCACGCGACAAGGGCCGCCACGTGTACTTCATCCAGCGCTCGCGCGTCGAGGACGAGACGTTTCAGTGGGTGTGCGAGCGCCTGCGCTGGGCGGGGATCGACGGGCGCTATGACCTGGAGGTTGCCGAGCTGGCGGGGGCGCGCGCCGACGACGAATCGGTACGGGCGGTCATCGGGCACCTCGCGCGAGCCGAGCTGATCGCCCCGGAGCCTTCGTCGGTCGATCGCGTGGCCGGCCGTCTGGCCGGAGAATGGGACCGCGTCGCCTTGGCGCTGTGCCGGGACTCCGCGCGCGAGGTGGAGCGAGCCCGATGGCGGCAGTACCGCAGCGTGTGGGACTACGTCGAGGGTGACGGGTGCCGGCGCGCGACGCTGCTGCGCTACTTCGGCGACCCTGCGGCCTCTGTCGGCGGGAACGCGTGCTGTGACGTCTGCGCGTCGCCGGAGCTTCGCGCCGCATGAGGGTCGCGGTCCTCGCTTCGGGCGTCGGCACCAATCTCCAGGCGCTGCTGGACACCGTCCACGGCAGCGACGGGATCGAGATCGTTGCCGTCGCCTCCGACCGGCCCGCCGCGATGGCCCTCGAGCGGGCGCGCTCCGCGGGTGTGGAGGCACAGGCGTTCCCTGCCGAGGCGTTCGACGATCGGGTCGTGCGCGACCAGGCGATGGGCGACTGGCTGGCGGCGCGCGACGTCGAGCTGGTGGTGCTGGCGGGGTACATGCAGCTCTTGACAGGTGCCTTCCTGGGGCGGTTTGAAGGCCGGGTGAT
>DASYFZ010000365.1:0-4444 GCA_036000295.1 Solirubrobacteraceae bacterium | reverse complement strand
CCCCAGCCCCGATGTCGCCGAAGTCGCTCGCGGCTACGCATCGTTAAATGACGCCGAACGCCGCGCTGCCTTTCTCGCCACGCTGCGCGGCGTCGTCGGCACCGGCGGGCAGCGCGTCGCTGCCGGCGACCGGTTCTACCTTGCCCAAGGCATGCCGACGCTGATCATCTGGGGGGCGCGAGACCCGATCATTCCCGTTCAGCACGCCAGGAGCGCTCACGAGGCGATCGCAGGCAGCCGCCTCGAGGTCTTCCCCGGAGTCGGCCATATGCCGCAGCTCGAGGCGCCAGGGCACTTCATCGCGGTACTCGAGCGGTTCATCGAAGAGCACGAGCCGGCCACCTTTAACGCCGGCGAGTGGCGCGCTCGGCTTCGCAGCGCCAGCGGCGAAGCGTAAGGCAGCGCAGCATCGGCTGCGCTCGGTCGGCCGCGTGGCGAGACCGCGAGCCGGCGCCACACAGCTTGCGGGACGCCCCAACCCCGGCGGCTAGCAGCCGGCCGCGCGAGACCTGCTCTCGTCATGCCGCGGGCACGCGGGACCCCCCGTCTGCGCGGAAGGTTCGCATCTGTCGGCGATTGCTTTCGTCGTCTCGACCGCGTTCGAGCGCACGGTCGGAATGGCGACAACGCGAACGCCCGCCTGTGAGGCCGGGACGAGCCTACGACCGGGCTGCCCATGGCAACACGTCCGTCGGTTGGGGACACCTCCCGGGACATGCTTCTCCCAGATCGCGCCGGCCTGGATCAGAACATGGTCCTGTGCAGGCACCGAGCAAAGCCCGCCGGGGGACTTGAACCCCCAACCCCTTGATTACAAATCAAGTGCTCTGCCAATTGAGCTAGGCGGGCGAAGCTCGCTCAGTTTCGCACGGCACCCACCGTGGAAGATCCCGGGCCGCCGGCCGATCAAAGCCGGCAGGACAAAGACCACAAGCTCAGTGCTGCGCGCTGCCCCGGGCTTCGGTGGACGACAGCTCGCGCTTCCACCACTCAATCGCGTCGGCCATCGTCTGCCGAACTGGGATCTCGGGCTCCCAGCCGGTCGCGGCGGTCAGGCGTTCGTGTGACCCGCGCAGGTCCATCACCTCGTGCGCACGCACCCGGCCCGGATCGACGACGTGCTCGACCTCGATCGGGTAGATCAGCTCGCGCACGAGGCGCACCTGGTCGGCGGCCGAGATCGAGCGCCCCGTACAGACGTTGAACACGCCCGACTCCTCGGAAGCTGCCAGCAGCCGGTAGGCGCGGATTACGTCGCGGACGTCGGTGAAGTCGCGCCGGGTATCCGGGTTGCCGGTGATGATCTCGAGCGACTCGGCGCCTGAGAGCTGGGCCTCGGCGGCCTGGCGCGCGAGCGAGGACATGATGAAGATCGGCCGCTGCGCGGGTCCGGCGTGGTTGAAGGGCCGCGCGCGGACCAGGTCGAGTCCGTGCGCATCGACGTACACCGCGGCCAGCATGTCGCCGGCTGCCTTGGACACTGCGTAGGGGTTGGCGGGGTTCAAACGCGCGTCCTCGGTCAGCGGCAGCGCCTCGGGCACGCCGTAGACCTCGCATGTGCTGACCCACACCGTGCGCGCATCCGCCGCCTCGAGTCGCAACGCCTCGAGCATGTTGACCGACATCGCGACGTTGTCCTGCACCGTCCGCGCAGGCTCCTCCCACGACCGCCCGACCGAGCTCAGCGCGGCCAGGTGATAGACGACCTCGGGGCGCATCGAGCGCACCGCCTCGCGGAGGGCCTCGCCATCGAGCAGATCGACCGCAGCGCCCTCACCAGCGCCCTCGGGCATCTCGCCGGTGAGCGAGATCCCGACCACGCTGTCTCCCGCGCGCGCGCACTCGCGCGCGAGAAAGCTCCCCGCGAACCCCGACGCGCCGGTGATCAGGATCCGCACTAGTGCACTGTGCCTACGACGCGGCGTAGACCCCGTGCTCGAGCGAGCCGTGGCCGTTGCTGGTGTAGTCGGTCTCGGGCTGGGGCGGTGCAGCCTCCGGCTCGGCGTTCAGCCGGCGCTCAAGCTCACCGAGCACGAACCCGAACAGCAGATGTCGCCAGGTGGCCTGGGCGAAAGCCCGGCGGTTGCCACCCAGCGTCGGCAGATCCCCTCGCGCGGGGTGCCAGCGGTCGCTCACAAAGCTCAGCGGCCACAGAGCAAGGTGCTCGCCGAGCGCAAAGGCCGGGCCGCGTAGAGCGGGTGGAAGCGGCAAGGCCGGGGCGATGTTGGCGTAGACGGCCCCGAATATGGCGCCGTTTTGAACGTGCAGCACCAGCCCAGGGGCATACCAGCCCGACTCGCCGCCGACGGCGCGCCCCAACAGCTCGACGTCGTCATACCCGCAGCCGAACACTGCTTTGTCCAACGGCTGCTGGAGCGCCCACACGCCTGCGGCGACCGCGCCGCAGACGGCGCCTCTGAGACTCCGGGTGCGGTCGATGCGACTGCTCAAGTCCCGCAGAACTGTAACGGGCAAAGCCCGAACGGGTACGCCAATGTGCGATGCATCACGCGGCAGATCAAGCAGCGCTCCACGAGCGCACGCGCGAGCGGGGCGTAAATCCCCTGGTCTTGTGGCTGATTCGGGCGATCCTGCAGCCGTTCTTCCACATCTACTTCCGGATGGTGCGAATCGGCCGGGAGCACATCCCCGCCGAGGGCCCGGTGATCCTTGCCTCCAACCACCGCAGCTTCATCGACCCGTTCGTGATCGGCACGATGGTGCGCCGCCCCGTCTACTACGTGGCCAAGCGGGAGCTGTTCGAGTTTCACCCGGTTCTGACCTGGCTTCTGAGTGCGCTCGGCGCGTTCCCGGTCGATCGTGGGGCCGGCGACGAGCAGATGATCAATACCGCCAAGGGCATCCTGGCGCGCGGGGGCATCGTCCTGATGTTCCCCGAGGGCACGAGGACGCGCCCCGGCTCGCTGGGCAAGCCCAAGCGCGGCGTCGGCCGGCTGGCACTCGAGACGGGCGCCCCGGTCGTTCCGATCGCGATCATCGGCACCGAGGACGTCCGCAACGGCTGGCGCCTGCGTCCACGCAAGGTGCGCCTCCGCGCCGGGCGCCCGCTGACCTTCCCCAAGGTCGAGGACGCCTCGCCCGAGCTGGCCAAGGCGGTCACCGACCGGATCTGGCCGTGCGTGATGCTCCAGTGGGAGTGGCTCGGGGGCCTGCCGCCGATCCGCCGCGCCGCGATCATCGGCGCCGGCACCTGGGGAACGAGCCTGGCCGTGGCGCTCGCCCGCGCGGGATACGAGGTCGACCTTGGCTGCCGGACGCACGAACAGGCGAGTGAACTCGCCCAGCTACGACGAAACGAGCGTTACCTGCCGGACGTCGAGTTGCCCGACTCGATCCACGTGATGCGCGCCGCCGAGCTCGAGCTGTCGACCGACGACCTCGTATGCCTCGCCGTGCCGGCGAGGGCGCTGCCCGCGGTGCTCGCGGCCCACGGCGAACGGATCGCGCGGCGATCCGGCGTGCTCGTGCTGGCGAAGGGTCTGGTGCCACCGCTTGGCACGCTGCCGTCGGCGTTCGTCGCCGAGCGCTGCAGCGCCCGCGCCGTTGCCGTCCTCGGCGGTCCGGCGTGCGGCCCCGACGTGATCGACCACGGCGCCTCGATCGTGCTCGCCTCTCTTGACCGTGCTTTCGCCCGCCAGCTCGCCGACACGCTGCGCGACTCCCGCCTGGACGTCACCGTCACAAGCGACGTGACCGGCGTCGAGCTCGCCGGCACGGCCACCAACGTCGCCGTGCTCGCCGCCGGCGCGGCATCGGCCGCTGGACCCAACGTCGCCGGGGCGGCCGCGGGCAAGGTGTTCGCCGAGGTCGACGCGCTCGCGCAGACGCGCGGCGGCCGTCCCGAGACATTCGCCGGGCTCGCCGGCGCCGGCGACCTCGTCGGCGCGGTCGTTTCCGAGTCATCGCACAACCGCCGTGCGGGCGAGCTGCTGGCCCAGGGCGTCCCGGCTGCAGACATCGGCCGGTCGATCGCACAGGCCGCCGACGCCGTCGACTCGGTCGAGCTGCTGGCCACCGTCGCCCGCGACGCGCACATCTCGACGCCTGCCCTCGACGGCCTCGCGGCCCTCGTGCAGGGACGCATCGACCCCGATCAGTGGACGGCCGCGGTCACCGAGCCGGCACGTCCCCGTCGCCGTGTGGCATAGCCGGATGTACGCTCCCATGCGGTGCCGGACGACCTCCCTAAGACAAAGTCAGAGCTCGATGCGCGTTTCACGGAGCTGTATCGCGCCCACCTGCGCGACGTCTACTCCTACAGCTACTACCGCGTGGGCAACCACCACGACGCAGAGGACCTCACCGAGCAGACGTTCCTGCAGGCCTACCGGCACTTCGAGCGCGCGCTGCGCGAGTCAAACGGACGCCCGCTGCGGCCGTGGCTCATCCGCATCGCCCACAACCTGGCGGCCAACTTCTACCG
>DASYFZ010000241.1:0-12108 GCA_036000295.1 Solirubrobacteraceae bacterium | reverse complement strand
TTCAAGCAGCTGCGCGGGCTGAAACGGCTTGACGACGAAGTCCTTGGCGCCGAGCTGGATTGACTCGATCACCTTGCTCTCCTGGCCCAGCGCCGAGCACATCAGCACGCGCGCGCCGGGATCCAGCGCGATGATCTCCCTAAGGGCGGTGATGCCGTCCTTCTCGGGCATCGTGATGTCCAGCGTGGTCAGCTCGGGGGAAAGCTCCTGGAAGCGCTTGACCGCCTCTGAGCCGGTCCCTGCCTCGCCGACGACCTCGTGGCCGCCAGAGACCAGGGCGTCGCTCACGACCTTGCGCATGAACGCTGCGTCGTCCACTACGAGTACACGGGCCATCTAGGTTCCTGCTCCTTCAGATTCTGGATCGGTTGGTTCTGTTGCTTGCACTGCAGCCGGCGCCTCATCGACGGCCTCAACGCCTCCTTCGACGTCCTGATCGTCTGCCTGAACCGGTTCAGGGCCATCCTCAACGACTGTTTCGGTGGCCGCCTCCGGCGCCTCCGGCTCTGCCTCCACGGCGCGTTCCTCCGCAACGGCCGTCTCCTGCACCGGCGCCTCGTCCTCGACCTCAACGGCCTCGGCCTCGACGTCGGCCTCCTCAATCACCTGCTCCTCCTCCACTTCGGTCGCGACCGGCCTGCGAGGAAGGCGTCGGCGGCCGTTGGGGGCGAGCAGCGGTCCGCTGACCTCATCCACGCACACGGCCCACTCGCCGTCGTCGGTGAGTACCAGGTGCCCCTGGGCAAAGCGCAGGCCGTTGACGAACAGGTCGACCGGGGCGTCGGCGCCGCGGTCGAGGTCGACCACCGCGCCCAGCGGCATCGACAGCGCCTTGCCTAGCGGCATCCGCGCGCGTCCGAGCTCGGCCCACACTCGCAGGGTGGTGTCACCGAGCGCCTCCTGGAGGCCGACGCTGGAGCCGCTGCGCAGGCCGGCCGGTGCCGCGTGGTCGCCGTTACCGGCCGGCACGTCGCCGTTTGGCGCGTTCCGCTGCTCGGCGCTCATCTCGTCCATGGCGCGAGCCACCCGCACCACGAAGGCGCTGGGCACGAGCTGGATCAGCCGGCACGACTCGCCGGCGATCAGGAACGTCGTAGAAGTCGCATACGGGGCGCTGCCGTACAGCTCGTCTGCCTTGGTGGGGTCGTCGAGCACGCGTGTATCGGGCGGGGAGATGCCGATTTGCTGGCCCAGCACGACTCCGATCGCCGCGGCGGCGGCGGCCATCATCTGGTTGGCGGCCTCGGCGATCGCCGACAGCTCGAACTCCGAGAGCTGCCCGTCGCCCTCGTCGTCGGCCTCGGCGGGAACGCCCATGGCGCCGGCGAGGTTGCGCGCGCCGGTCGGGGTCAGCACGAAGATGTTGGCGCCGGTGACGCCGTCGATGTAGGACACGCTGGTGGCGACCGCGCCGCGAGGGACGTTGGCGAACGGGGTCGTGCCCTCGGCAAGCACCGAGACCTCGCCGCGCTCCACCGCTCCCGGCGTGAACGACTCGAGCACTTGGGCGATCGCCTCGGCGCTGGAGGCCCCGAGGCGGGTCAGCGCCTCACGCGGGGTGATGTCGTTCTGGCTCACACCGACCTCCCCTCGGTACCGCAGATCTGCACCGCGCGACGGGGGCCGTTGGATCCCGGCTGCGCCTGCGCAAGCTTGACGTTCTCGGCGAACAGAGAGATGCCGTGCTCGGCCCGCGCGCCGAGTCGGATCACGGATCCGGGCGCGAGCGCCAGGATCTCCTCGATCGGTAGCCGAGTGGCCGCGACCTCAGCGCGAAGCGTGACCGGCACGCCTGCCATGGCGCGCTCGATCTCGGTGGCGTCGCCGGCCTCCTCCTCCTCGGCCAGCGCATTGCGACCGGAGATGTTCTCGCTGATCGGCTCGATCGCCGCCCACGGGATGAGCAGCGCAAAAGCTGCCGAATGCTTATTGATCCTGCTCTCGATCATCACCACGAACGTGGGCTCTGAGACCGATGCGATCTGGCTGGCCTCGGTGTGGGTCTCGATCTCTCCCCGCGCCAGGCTGATGCCCGCGAGGTCCTCCCAGACGACCGTCAGCTGCTGGACGATCGAATCGAACAGGCGGCCCGTGAGCGTCCAGTCGATCTCTGAGAAGCGGCGTTCGCGCGGCGGGCGGTCAGGCGCGCCACCGAGCAGCGCGTCCAGGCACATCAGCACGAACGGCTGCTCGATCGTCAAGAGCATCCGCGTTCCGATCGGCTGCACGTCGAGAACCGCCCGCAGCGAGCCCTGCGCGAGCTGCGCCTGGGCTGCCGACCAGGTCAGCTGGGAGGTGTTGATCGTCTCGAGTTCGATCGTGCAGCGCAGCTCCGCCGAGAGCCGGGTCACGGCCGTCTGGCAGAACGCGTCGATCGCGCGAGCGATGCGGCGCTGGTGGTCGGTTGTGAACTTGGTGGGCCGCGAGAAGTCCACCGTGCGCAGCCGCGGGCCGCGCCGGTTGGCGGCGCTGGTCGTCTGCTCGGGCAGCTGCCCCTTTTTGGCTGCATCGACCAGCGCGGCGATCTGATCGTTGTTCAGCATCTCGCTCATCCACGCTCCTGTTCAAAGCCGTTGGACGCGTTTGCGTCCAATAGAGTGATCGTCCCGCCGCCCGATTCCTTCACTGTCACGGCGCAATCTCCGGCCGCGACCCGCATCGTGCGTCCGCGGCTGCCGCCGGTCGCGGCGGCGCGAACCTCCAGCCCGCGCCTGGCCAGCTCGTGCCGGACCGCGATTTCGTTGCGGCCGCCGATGTCCAGATCGCCGCTGAGCTCGAACATCTTGGCGCCGCCCGCGATCGCGGCCTCGAGGCGGCGCTCGCTCGCGCCGGCGTCGCACATCTGCGCGATCAACGCAGGCACGGCGCGGTCTGCGAACTTGGCGGTGCCGCCCTGCTTGTCCGCGGCTTCGGGGAGCACGATGTGAGCAAGCCCGGCAACGCCCGCCACGCGGTCGACAAGGGCCAGCCCGATGCACGACCCCAGGCCACGCGCGACCAGCTCCTCACCGGGCGCCGAAGCGATCGCGAGCTCTCCCATGCTGACCGTACCCATCGCGCTCACCGACCGTCCGCGAGCCCGAGCGGCGCAAGCAGCTCGGACACGCCTCCGGCGGTCGGCAGTAGCAGGAACGAGATCGAGCAGGGCAGCTCGGCGACGTGCAGCACGGAGTCCAGCACGAGCACCAGCTCGGCGTCGTCGGCCGGCGTGTCGGCATGCGACGAAAACAGGGCGGCGGGACCGTCAGTCGAAAGCCGTGGCGGCCCAGGGGCAAGCTCGAGTCCGGTGATCGCCGACAGCGCGTTCAGATAAGACGCTCCAAGGATGTTTCCGATCTCGCGCAGCGCCGAATCGCCGACCTCTGTGCGCGGGACCACTCCCAGAAGCCGGCAAAGCGTCTCGGCGTCGCTGTTGGGGATCAGCAGCAGCACGACCCCCTCGATGTCACCCTCGAGCGGCGTCACGACGCCGGCCACGGGGCCGCCGGGCGAGCCGTAGTCCGCGATCGCTTCGGCTCGCGGCAGCGCCAGAAGGCTCGGCACGCTCAGGTCCACCTCGGCGCTGAGCATCTGCGCCAGCGCGGTTGCGGCGTGGCCGGAGGCGATGTTGGCCAGCTCCCGCAGCGCGTCGAGCTGAAGCTCGGTGAGGCGTGCAGTCGGTCGCTTGCTCATGCCGCGAACCGCAGCTCGGTGGTTGTCAGTGCACCGTCGACGAGCACGTCGCAGTCGACGATCAGCGCGATCCGCCCGTCGGCGAGCGTCGCACCGCCGGACACGGGCTGCTCGTCGGCGACGATCGGCGGCAGCGGGCGGGTGACGAGCTCGCGCTGCCCGACGAGGTCATCGACGGCGACCGCCAGCCGGCGGTCCTGTGCGCGGATGATCACCGCGAACTGGGGCGCGACGACAGCGGTGCGGTTGAACATCTCGGCGGCGTCGACGAGGGGGAGGACGTCGTCGTCGAGCACCAGCATCCGGCGCCCGGCCACCGAGCGTACGGCTCCGTCGGATAGGCGCAGCGTGCGCTCGATGCGGTCGATCGGGAAGGCGAACGACGCGTCGGCCACCTCGACCTGCAGCGCCGAGACGATCGCAAGCGTCAACGGCAGACGGATCTGTGCAGCCGTGCCCGCGCCGGGCGCGGAGTCGATCAGAACCTCGCCGCCGAGCTGGCGGATCTTGGCGCGGACCGCATCCATGCCGACGCCGCGGCCGGAGATCTCGCTGGTGGTCACAGATGTGGAGAAGCCCGGCGCGAACAGCAGCTCGATGGCGGCGCGCAGGTCGATGTCGGCGGCGGCCTGTGCGTCAATCAGCCCCAAGGACGCTGCCTTGCGACCGATCGCGCCCGGGTCGATGCCACGGCCGTCGTCGCGCACTTCGATGATCACGCTGCCTCCCGCTTGGCTGGCGACGAGCGAAATTGTTCCATGCCGCGGCTTTCCCGACGCCTCGCGGTCCTCGGGCGACTCGAGGCCGTGGTCGACGGCGTTGCGGACCAGGTGCACGAGCGGGTCGCCGATCGCGTCGACGACGGTACGGTCGAGCTCGGTGTCCGAACCGACGAGCTCGAGCTTGACCTCTTTGCCGGTCTTGCTCGCGAGATCGCGAACCAGGCGCGGGAACCGCAGGAAAACGATGTCGACGGGGATCATGCGGACCTGCATGACCATCGCCTGCAGTGCCTGGGAGCTGCGCGTCAGATCCTGGACAGCCTGGTGGAGTCCTGGGACGTCGAGCCCGGCGGTTAGCGCATCCACTGCCGTGCGGTGGATTACGAGCTCGCCCATCAGGTGCATCAGCGAGTCGAGGCGTCCCGCGTCGACGCGTACGGTGCGGGTGGCCTTGTGAGCGCCCGTGGTCGCGGCCTCCGGCTGCGATGCGGCCTCGGCGGCGGCTTGTGGCTCGGCCGGGGCCGCGGCGACCTGGCTGACGTCGAGCTCAGCGACCTCGACCGTCGCGACCTCCGAGACTCCAGCGGCGGCCTGGGCGACGGAATCCTGGTCGTGATCGGTCGCGATCCACGCGTCGATCTGGCGGCCATCGAACAGCTCGAGTCCGTCCGGGGCTGGATTGCTCGCGACGACTTCGCCATGCTCGCTCAGGCCCGCAAGCACCATGTGCGCGCGCACCGCGGGCATCAGCGTGTCCTCGTTGAGCCTGACGCGGACATGCAGGATCCGCGCGCCAGCGGCCTGCGCGGCGTCCAGCGCTGTGGCGTCCACCGGCTTGACCGCGCCGACGCGAGAGCGCTCCTGGTCACGGGTGCGCGGCCTGACCAGGGACCGCAGGCGCTTGACGAGCGGCTCGGGATCCAGCGCCTCCTGTCCGTCGGCCTCGATCGACTCAACCGACTGCGAGAGCGCGTCCAGGCAGGCAAACACGGTGTCGATCGCCTCGGTCTTCAGGCCCGCGCTGCGCTGGCGCAGCAGCTCGAACACGTCCTCCATCGCGTGTGTGAGCTCGGCGATCTTCGCGAATCCCATGGTCGCGCTCATGCCCTTCAGCGAATGCGCGATGCGGAAGATCTCGTCGACCGTCGGCGGATCCTTGGGGTTCTTCTCCAGCCGGACGATCGCGAGATTGAGCTGCTCGAGGTGCTCGCGCGTCTCGGCGAGGAACATCGGCATGTACTCGGAGGTATCCATCACTGCTTGCGGTAGATGAAGGGGTGGGCCGGCTCGAGCTTGCTCGCCCGGGGGTCGACGACACGTTCGGTTCCGCCGACCACCAGGTAGCCGCCGGGCCGGAGCGCGTGGGCGAGCCGGGCGTGCAGCTCGTCGCGGATCTTGTCGGTGAAGTAGATGACCGTGTTGCGACACATGATCAGGTCGTAGCTGGCCGAGAGCCGGCGGATCCGCAGCAGGTCGCCGACCTCGAACTGCATGACCGCGCGCAGCTCGTCTCTGGCCTGCCAGCCGCCGGGCACGCGCTCAAACCAGCGGTTCATCTCCGGCAGGGGCGCCTCGCGGGCGTCGGCCTCGCTGAACAGCCCCGCCCGCGCCATCGCCACCATCCGTGCGTCGATGTCGGTACCGATCACCGTCAGGGCGAGATCGGGCGTGGTGTCGGCACACACCGCGGCGAGCGTGTACGCCTCGGCGCCGTATGAGCAGCCGGCGCTCCAGGCCCGCAGGCTGCCCTTGGCGGCAAGCTCGGGGAGGACGTTCTGCCTCAGCTTGACCCACTGATCGGGGTGGCGCCAGAGCTGCGAGACGTTGATCGTGACGCGGTCGAGCAGCGTCTCGAGCTCGCGCCGATCCTTGCGCAGGCGGTCCAGCGAGTCGGTCAGTACCGAACAGCCCTGTCGGGCGAAGAAGCTGCGCAGGCGCCGCTCCATCTGCGGGCGGCGGTACTGGCTGAGGTCGATCCCGCAGATCTCGCGCAGGCCCTCGCAGAACGCGAGGTAGTCGTCGTGGGCGATGGCGCTCATCGGCCGGCCTCCTGCGCGATCGCTTCGGCAATCCGGTCAAGCGGCAGGATGCCGTCGGCGAGGCCGTGGTCGACGATCGCGCGCGGCATCCCGTACACCGTGCAGCTCTCCTCGGACTCAACGAGTACGCGGCCGCCCCGGCGGTGGACCTCCTGCGCCCCGCGCAGCCCGTCGTTGCCCATCCCGGTCAGGACGACGAGCAGCAGCCGGGGGCCGTAGACGCGCGCGGCGTCCTCGATCAGGAGGTCGGCGCGGGGCCGCAGGCCGCCCACCGCGGGCGCGTCGCTGACGGTGATGTGGCCGTCGCCCAACAGGCGCAGATGGCGGCCTCCGGGCGCGATCAGCGCCGTGCGCGGATCCAGGCGCTCGCCGCCGGCGGCCTCTCGGACCTGCAGTTCGGCGCCGCAGTCGAGGCGCGACGCCAGCGACCCGGTGAAGCCGGCGGGCATGTGCTGGACGATCAGCGTGCCGACCCCCAGCGGGGAGGGAAGCTTTGGAACGAGTGCCGACAGCGCGCGCGGGCCGCCGGTCGAGGCGGCGATGATCACAGCGCGGGTGGTGACAGCCGGGACAGGCCGGTTCGGAGCGGGCGCCTCAACCGCAGGGGCAAGCGTAGCCTGGGGAGGAGTTGGCATCGACCTACGCGATCCGCTCAGCCTGTGCGAGGCGGCGGCGAGCCTGACCTTGGCGCCGAGGACCTCGATGAAGCCCTCGAGCCCCTCGCTGGCGGCGGGCTTGGGGACGAGATCGAATGCGCCTTCGGCGAGGGCGTCGACCGCTCGGGCGCCGTGAGCGGCGGAGAACGCCGACACAACCACGACCGGGATGCCGGCCCCAGGACGCTCGCGCAGTGCGCGCAGCACGCCGAGCCCGTCGAGCCCGGGCATCGTCAGATCGAGCGTCATCGCGTCGGGCCGCTCGCGCTCGCACAGCTCGAGCGCCTCGTCGCCGTTGCACGCGCTGCCGACGACGTCCACGCCCGCCTTCTCCAGCGAGCGCGAGACGATGCTGCGCATCAACGCGCTGTCGTCGGCGACGACGACGCGGGCCGGACTGATGGCGGGAGCGTCAGACATGCGACCGCTCAAGCGGCAGCCGGCAGCTCGGGCGCCGAGAGCGCCGCGCTCGGGTGCAGCAGCACGATCAGCCGCTCGCCCACCTTGGCGATTGCCTCGACCACCGACGAATCCGTGCCGGGGGCCGCCTGGAGCTGCTCGGCGTCGATCGTGAGAACCTCCTCGACGCCGTCGACGATCACACCGGCGATCTCGGTGCCGGTGTCGACGATCACGATCTTGGCGTGCTGGGTCAGCCGCGAGGGGACTCCGAGCCGGGCGGCGAGGTCGTAGACGGGGATGATCTGACCGCGCAGGCTGATCACGCCCTTGACCCAGTCGGCACGCGACGCGACCGAGCGAGGCTCGGCGTAGCGGATGATCTCGTGGACCTGGGCAATCGGCAGCGCGTAGTGCTCGTCCCCGAGGTTGAAGACGACCAGCTGGCGGGCGTTCGTCGTGTCGGTCATCGCTTAGCCCTCGCTGGAGGGGAGGCCGAGCGGGGCGGCGGGCTCGGTGGGGAGCCCGTCGACCGGCTCGGAAGCGCTCAGGTCGCCGAGCATCTCGGTGACGCGCAGGCCGAACTGCTCGTCGATGACCACGACTTCTCCGCGGGCGATCGCCGTGCCGTTGACCAGCAGGTCGACGGGCTCGCCGGCCATGCGGTCGAGGGTGATGATCGACCCCTGGCGCAGCTCCAGCGTCTCGCCGACGGTCATCCGCGAACGGCCCATCTCGACGCTGAGGTCGACCGGGACCGCCGACAGGCGGCGCAGGTCGCCGAGCGGGTGGCCCGTGGTGGCGAGCTCTCCGCCCTGGTCGTGCAGCTGCTCGAGTTCCATTCGGTCAGTCATCGCCGCACCTATTGGACCGCTAGGTCCGTGAAGAGGATCTCGTGCACCTTGACGTCGGTGCCGCTGCTGATCGCTGCGAGAATCTGCTTCTTGAGCTTCTCGCGTCCGCTGTCGCTGGTGAGCGTGCCGCTGTTCTGGTTGGTGATCAGGTTGGTGATGATGTCGCGGACCGCTGCTTCCTCTGGCAGCGTCCCGAAGCCCTCGGGCGGCGCAGCGCCTCCGGCCTCGGCGCCGGCGGCGGCGCCCGTGCTCTGGCCGGGGGCCAGCACCAGCGCCACCGTGAGCGTCGCGTAGCGGCCGTCCTTGAGGTTCGCCGTGAACTGCTTTGGCAGGATGTAGATCGTTCCGGCGATCTTCTCCTTGGCCACGGCAGGCTTGAGGAACATGCTCTTGGCAACGAAGCCACCGCCGGCGAGCAGGACGACGAGGACGATGATGATCTTCTTCTTCATGAGTTAGGGCGCGGGGGTCGGGTTCTTGATCACGATGGGGGCACTGGGTTGATGCGCTGCAGCACGATTTCGACGCGCCGGTTCCTGGCGCGACCCGCGGCCGTCGCGTTGCTCGCGAGCGGATGCAGGTCTGCGTATCCGACGGCCCCGAGCCGCTGGCGGTTGACGCCCTTGGAGATCAGATAACGCACCACGGTCGTCGCCCGGTCAGTCGACAGCTCCCAGTTGGATGGGTACTTGGAGCTCGAGATCGGAATGTTGTCGGTATGTCCTTCCACTGTGATCGGATGACTCTGGTCAACATTGAGCAACTGGGCGACTTCGCTGAGCAGCGGGAAGCCCGCCGGCTGCAACGTCGCCTGCCCCGAGGCGAACAGGAGTTGATCGGTCAGCACCCGGACGACGAGCCCGCGGCGGTCGATCACGGTCTGGACATCATGGGAGAGGCCGTGTTCCTTCGAGTAAGCGTCGAGCTTCTGCTTGAGCGAGGCCAGCGATGCCTGCTCCCGGAGCGCGGCGCTCATGCTGTGCAGCGCGGCCTCCAGCTGCTTTGAGTTCAGCGCGGCGGAGGACTGGTTGGCCTTGCTCGACGCGATCGACGGGTTGGCCTTGGCTGCTGCGACCGGGTTGAGCGGGACCAAAGACGGGATCTCAGCGGTGGCCGGGGTGTGAGCAGTCGTCGACTGCGAGCCCGATTGCATGATCGAGCGCCCGCCCGGCAGGATCGAACCGGAGAACGCTGCCTTCAGCGACTGCTGCAGCGTCTGGTACTTGGAGATGTTCACCGACGAGATCGAGAACAGCACCATGAACAGCGCCATCAGCAGCGTGATCATGTCGGCGTAGGTCAGCAGCCAGCGCTCGTCGTTCTCGTGCTCGGCGTGGGCTCCGCGCCCGCGCCGGCCACGTCCGCCGTGGCCAGCCATCGCTAGGCCGCCTCGGCCTGCTGCTGCGGCACCGCGGCGGCGCCGCCCGACTCCTCGTCGGAGTTACGCGCGACCGGCGGGACGTAGGAGGTGAGCTTGTCGGCCACCACGCGTGGGTTGTCGCCCGCCTGCACCGAGAGAATTCCTTCCACGGTCAGCGTCCGCAGCTCGACCTCTTCGGCCGACATCGACTTCAGCCTGTTGGCCACCGGCAGGTAGATGACGTTCGCCGAGCCCACGCCCATCAGCGTGGCGATGAACGCCGAGGAGATGGAGGGGCCGAGCGTCGCCGGTGCGGACAGGTTCTGGAGCACGTGCACCAGGCCCATCACGGTTCCGATGATCCCGATCGTCGGGGCGAAGCCGCCGGCCTTCTCAAACGGAGCCGCGCCGGACGCATGCCGCGCGGCCATGCCGTCGATCTCGGCCTCGAGGATGTCGCGGACGATCTCGGGGTCGGTGCCGTCGACGACGAGCTGCAGCCCCTTCTTGGTGAAGTCGTCCTCGATCTCCTTGACCTTGGCGTCGAGCGCCAGGAGGCCCTCGCGACGCGCCTGCTCGGCGAGCGACACGAGCAGGTCGACGCGGCCCTTGACGTCGGGCGGCTCAGCGCTGATCACAGTCTTGTAGAGCGACGGGATGCGCTTCATCCCGTCCATGCCGACGCTCGCCATCGTCGCTCCGGCCGTGCCGGCGATGATGATCAGCAGCGCCGGGATGTTCATGAACGCGGCCGGGCTGGTCCCGTCCATCATCGCGCTCATCAGGATCCCGACTATTGCGACGCCGATTCCTATGCCGGTTGCGGCCTTCATGATCCTGTGATCGGCCGCCGTCCAGAAACCTTCAACGCCCTGGACGCGTGTCCACGCAACCTGGACGCAACGATGTTCGAGGTCGTTGTAGCGAGGCCAAGAAGAGCGTGATTAGCAGGTAAAAAGCGAGTAACGGCAGGCGCGCGAAGGGGGTGGTTGCGCGTGCCGGCATGGGCGATCGACGGGCGGTTTGACATGCCGACGCGTCTGGCTGCTGACTTGCCGGAAACCAGACCGTCGGCTCCACGGCGGCGAGGCCGTGGAGCGAACGATCTAGGCCTGGGCGCTGCTCTGAGGCTGGTCGTTGGAGTGCGCCAGGCGCACGTGCGGGTGCGAAGCCGAACCGTCGGCTCGGCGGCCCTGCGGAGCGGTACCGTCAGCGCGCAGCTCGTGGCGGCGACGCAGTGCGCCGGCGAGGATGTCGACGCGGTACGCGCGCACCTCGGACACGACACGCTCGGGCGTCTCGGCCACGACGATCTTGGCCCCGGTGGCGAGCGTGATCACAGTGTCGGGCGTAGCCTCGACGGTCACGATCAGGTCGGGGTTGAGGCGGAAGATCTCGAGCTTGTGCCCGAGGCGGTGCAAGGTGATCATGGTGATGTCCCGTCAGATAGTGGGATGGCCCGAGAAGTGAGGGGCGGCGTTCCCTCGATTGCCGCCCCTCATCTCTCGATGGGTTTACGGCTTCATCTGCACCAGGGTCTGGAGCATCTGGTCGGCGGTACTGATCACGCTCGAGTTGGCCTGGTAGCCACGCTCGGCCTGGATCATGTTGGTGAACTCGGTGGCCATGTCGACGTTGGACATCTCGAGCGTGCCGGCGATCGTCTGGCCGAAGCCCGCGGTGTTCGGCGTGCCGGTCGACGGGGTGCCGGATGCCGCGGACTCGGTCCACAGCGAGCCGCCCATGCGAGTCATGCCGGCCTCGTTGGGGAACGTTGACAGCGTCAGGTAGCCGGCGGTCACGCGCTGCTGGTAGGTCGCGTTGCTCGAGTTCTGGTCGACGTAGCTGACGCTTCCGTCCTGGCCGATCGCGACGTCGGTCGAGCCCGGCGGCACGTTGATGTACCCGTCGGTCGAGTTGGGTGTGTAGGTGATGTTCGGCGCGGTCCCGCTCGGGGTGGCGCCGTGGCCGACGACGTACCGGCCCTCCTGGGTGGTCAGGTAGCCCTTCGGGTTGATCGTCATGTCGCCGTTGCGCGTGTACTCGATCTGCTGGGTGGCGGCGATCGGGTTGCTCGGGTCACCGGTGGTGACGCGCAGGAACCCGTCGCCCTGAATCGCGACGTCGGTCGGGTTACCCGTCGACTGCAGCGAGCCGGTGGTCATCAGGTTGTCGATCGAGCCGACCGTCACGCCAAGGCCGACCTGCTCCGGGTTGGAGCCGGCGACGTTGCCGTTGGGGCCGGCGCCCGCGCGCACGAGCTGGGAGAGCTCGTCCACGAACGTGGTCCGCTGGGCCTTGAACCCGACGGTGTCGACGTTGGCCAGGTTGTTGGCGGTCACGTCGAGCATCGTCTGGTGCGCTTCCAAGCCGCTGATCGCGGCGTACATGCCTCGCATCATCGGG
>DASYFZ010000236.1:0-2563 GCA_036000295.1 Solirubrobacteraceae bacterium | reverse complement strand
TTGACTGGTCAATCGGCCGTGACATGGAGGATTGAGACGGCCCCGCCAACCGCGGTTTGATGAGTATCTGGGCAATATGCCCACATGCTCATGAGTCTCGGATGTTCGAGAGCTGCCGTCCCGGTTTTGCGCAGTTAAGTTGCAGCTAGGCGGACGAAGTAATCCAGCGACGCCGGGTTCGCTAAGGACTCGCGACTGGCGGCTTGCTCGACCGGCGTGCCCATGAGGATGCGCTTCACGGGGACTTCGAGGATCTTGCCGGACAGCGTCCGCGGCACCTCGCCGATCTGGCGGATTTCGTCGGGCACGTGCCGCGGGGAGCAGTACTCGCGGACGCGGCGCCGGATCGTCTCGATCAGCGGATCCGAGAGGGTCTCCCCCTCGCGCAGCACCACGAACAGCGGCATCCACCCGTCGGTCCCCTCGCGCGGCAGGTCGATCACCAGCGCATCGACCACGGAATCGACTGACAGCACGGCGGAGTAGATCTCGCTCGTCCCCATGCGCACGCCGCCGCGGTTGATCGTCGAATCGGAGCGGCCGTAGATGACGGCGGTGCCGCGCGAGGTGAGCTTGATCCAGTCGCCGTGGCGCCAGACGCCTGGGAAGTAGTCGTAGTAGCTCTCCCGCAGGCGCGTCCCCTCCGGGTCGCCCCACAGGTAGATCGGCATCGACGGCATCGGCTCGGTGATGACCAGCTCGCCGACCTCGTCGACCAGCGGCTTCCCCTCCGGGTCCCACGACTCGACCGAGGCGCCGAGCGCCCGCGCCTGGAGCTCGCCCAGGTACACCGGCAGCGTCGGGACGCCGCCGACGAACGCAGTGCACATGTCGGTGCCGCCGGACGTCGAGAACAGCCACGTCTCAGACCCGAGCTGGTCGTAGACCCAGCGAAACCCGTCCTCGGACAAAGGCGACCCCGTGGACCCGACCGCCGCGAGCGCGCTCAGGTCCCGTCCCTCGCGAGGACGCACCCCGGCCTTCATGCACGCCGAGATGAACGCGGCGCTGGTGCCGAACGTCGTCATTCCGGTGTCGGCGGCCAGAGTCCACAGCGTCCCGAGGTCCGGGTAGCCGGGGTTGCCGTCGAACAGGATCACCGACGCGTCCGTCAACAACATCCCGACGACGAAGTTCCACATCATCCAGCCGGTCGTCGAGAACCAGAACAGGCGGTCGCCGGCCTGCGCGTCGATGTGCAGGTGCTGCTTCTTGACCTGCTCGAGCAGGATCCCGCCCTGGCTGTGGACGATCGGCTTGGGCAGCCCCGTCGTGCCCGAGCTATACAAAACCCACAGCGGGTGGTCGAACGGCACCGGTGCGAACGTCAGGTTCGCGTCGACGAGGAACCCGTCGTCCCAGCCCGAGTCATCGAGATAACCGAGCCGGACGACGTGCTCCAAAGATGGGATCGCGGCGGCGATGTCATCCACCACGCCACGGCGGTCGAAATCGCGGCCCCCATAGCGGTAGCCGTCGATAGCGAGCAGCACCTTCGGCTCGATCTGCGCAAAACGGTCAATCACGCTGCGCGCGCCGAACTCCGGCGCGGCGGATGACCACACAGCGCCGATCGAGGCACACGCGAGCACGGCGGCGACGGTTTCGGGGATGTTCGGCATGTACGCCGCGACGCGGTCGCCCTCGCCGACGCCCAGTGCCTTCAGGCCCGCCGCGATCTGCCCCGTCTCCGCACGCAGCCGACCCCAGTCCCACGACGACAATTCACGCAGCTCCGAGGCGTGCTGCACCGCCAGCGCGCCGTTTTCCTTGCCGCGGAATACGTGCTCGGCGAAGTTGACCGTCGCGCCCGGGAACCACTGCGCTCCGGGCATCTCGCGCGACGCGAGCACCCCGGCTGGCTCGCCACCGAGCCGCACGTCGAAGAACTCGACGATCGACCCCCAGAAGTCCTCGAGGTTCTCCACCGACCAGCGCCACAGCTCCTCGTAGGACCCGAACGACAAACCGTGCCGCTGCTCCACCCATGCCTGATACCGCGTCAGCGTGGCGCGCTCCACCCGCTCCTCAGACGGCGTCCACAGGACCTCCGGCTCGCTCATTGGGCACCAGTATGTAGGGTTCGCCGTCGATGCTCGGCATCTCCAGGACCAAGCAGGCGACTCACCCGCCCGACCGCGCCGACGCGCTGGCCGACATCGTTCTGCCCGATCAGGACGGCAACGAGGTCCGTCTCGGTGATCTCTGGCAAGACCGCCCCGCCGTGCTGGTATGGCTGCGGCACTACGGGTGAATCTATTGCAAGGCACACGCGGTGCAGTTGCATCGCGCGCGGGATGAGTTCCGGGACGCGGGTGCGAACCTCGTGCTGATCGGCCAGCGCACGCCGAAGCATGCGGCGGAGTTCCGCCGGCGCCAGGGCCTCGAGCTCACGATCCTGGCCGACAAGCAGCGCGAGACGTACGCGCTGGCCGGCACCAAGGTCGCCACCGCAGGGGAATTGATTGGCCCCAAGGTCGTCGCCCGGTCGCTGATCGCGACGGCGAAGACGGGCAAGGTGCAGACCAAGACCGACGGGCACACGGCGCAGCTCGGCGGCACG
>DASYFZ010000193.1:0-2581 GCA_036000295.1 Solirubrobacteraceae bacterium | reverse complement strand
CAGCCGTCGCTGGACGACGTGTTCCTGGCCAAGACCGGGCGCAAGCTCGAGGGCTCCGCAGACGACGCGAGCGCCCCGGCAGCGGCGGAGACCGGCGGCGGTCGCGGGCGGAGGCGCCGTGGCCGTTGACGCGGCAGCCGGGGCTGCGAGCTTCCCCGCCACCCGTGAGCGCGCAAGCCTGCTCGAGCAGACGCTCGCAGTGGGGCGCCGCTCCGTGGTGCGCACCTCGCGCCAGCGCGCGCTGCTGATCTTCCCAATGGTGTTCCCGTTGATCCTGTTCGCGATCAACGGGTCGGCGCTGAGCGCCGCGACGAAGATCCCCAAGTTCCCGACCGACAACTACCGCGACTTCCTGATCGCGGTCCCGTTCGTCCAGGGCGCCATGTTCGTGTCGATCACGGCCGGCGTCGATCTCGCGCGCGACATCGAGACCGGTTTCCTGAACCGGCTAGCGATGACCCCGCTGCGGGGTGAGGCGCTGCTGGTCGGCCAGCTCGGCGGCGCGCTCCTGCTGGGCGTGATCCAGGCAGTCGTGTACCTGCTGGTCGCGCTGGCCACCGGTGTGACGATTGTGAGCGGCGTCGGCGGCGCGCTTGTGCTGTTGCTCCTCTCTGTCCTGATCTCGTTTGGGTTCGCGAGCCTGGGCGGGCTGCTCGCGCTGCGGTTCGGAACCGGCGAAGCGGTGCAGGGGATCTTCCCGCTGCTGTTCGTGACGCTCTTTCTCAGCTCGTCGAGCCTGCCGCGCAACCTGATCAAGGCCGACTGGTTTCGCGAGGTCGCGACCTACAACCCGGTGTCTTATCTGCTCGAGTCGATCCGCAGCCTGGTGATCACCGGCTGGGACGCGCAGGCGCTGATCCTGGGATTCGGGTTTGCGACCGTGCTGCTGGTGGTCTCGCTGGCGTTCTCGCAATCGGCGATGCGGTCGAGGCTGGCCCGACGATGAGCCGCTTCTTCAACGTCGCGCGCGGCGTCGCCTGGCGCTCGATCCACAACACGCTCGTCAACCCGGCGATCCTCGTTCCTTCGATCGTGTTCCCGCTGTTCTTCCTGATCGCGTTTGCGGGCGGCCTGTCGCGGATCTCAGACGTCCCGAACTTCCACTATCCCCCGGGCTACACGTCGTTCCAGTTCGTGTTCGTGTTCCTCCAGTCGGCCGCGTTCGGCGGCGTGTTCACCGGGTTCGCGGTCGCCCGCGATTTCGATTCCGGGTTCGCGCGCCGGCTGATGCTGAGCGCGCCGCGGCGCAGCGGGATCATCGCCGGCTACGCCCTCGGAGCGCTGATGCGCTGGGCACTGACCGGAACCGTGGTCACGATCGCCGCGGTTATCGCGGGCATGAATGTCTACGGCAGCCCCGCCCAGCTGATCGGGCTGCTGGGCCTGGGCATCGCAATGAACACGGTTGCCGTGCTGTGGGCCTGCGGCGTCGCGATGTTCCTGCGCACCGAGCAGGCCGGGGCGCTGATCCAGATGCCCGTGTTCATCCTCCTATTCCTGGCGCCGGTGTACGTCCCGATCACGTTGCTCGAAGGCTGGATCCACGACGTCGCCCGCCTGAACCCGGTGACTGCCGTGCTCGAGGCCGGCCGCGGCCTGCTCGCGGGGTCTCCGGTCAAGGTTGCGCTGGCGTTCTCCGGCCTGCTCGTCGCCGGGCTGATCATGGGGACCTTCGCGCGGTTTGGCCTCGCGTCGGCCGAGAAGGCCGGCTGAGAGTTCGGTTTCCGAATCACGCGATGATTCGGAACCGATAGAGCAACCGAACGGAGGCGCACCGTGAGCACGTGGGATGTGATCGTGATCGGCGCCGGCGCCGCCGGAGAGAACGCCGCGCAGTACGCCATCCAGAACAGCGACCGGACCGCGGCGCTGGTGGAGCACGAGCTGGTGGGTGGCGAATGCTCGTATTGGGCATGCATGCCGAGCAAGGTGCTGCTGCGACCCGTCGAGCTGCTCGACGACGCGCGGGCGATGCCGGGCGTATCGCAGATGCTCTCGGGGTCGGTCGATCTGGACGCAGTGTTCGACCGGCGCGACGCGTTTACCCATCACCACGACGATTCCCGCCAGGTGAAGTGGGCCAAGGGCGCCGGCATCGACGTCGTCAGGGGCACGGCACGACTGGCGGGCGAGAAGACGGTCGAGTTGACCGAGCCCGACGGCTCGACTCGTACGCTGCAGGCACGCCACGCCGTGGTCATTGCGACGGGGAGCGCCGCAACGGTCCCGCCGGTGGACGGCTTGCGCGAGGCCAAGCCGTGGACGTCGCGGGATGTCACCAACATGCGCGAGCTGCCCGAACGCGTGCTGGTCGTCGGCGGAGGGGTCGTCGCGTGCGAGTCGACCACGTGGTTGAACGGGCTCGGCGCCCGCAAGGTCACGATCGTCGAGATCGCGCCGTCGCTGCTGAGCGGACAGGAGCCGTTTGTCGGCGAGACGATGGCCGAGCAGTTCACCGAGCGCGGGATCAAGGTGCTCGTCGACACCAAGGTCGAGTCGGTGCAGCGTCCCGGCGTGCAGGACACAGGTCTGGGGTGGATCCATGGTGGCCCGGCGACGATCACGGCGGGCGGGTCTACGT
>DASYFZ010000163.1:0-3153 GCA_036000295.1 Solirubrobacteraceae bacterium | reverse complement strand
AACCGCTCATAGATGGTCTCGCGGATGAGCGCGTGCGCGAACCCATAGCGGCCGATCGCGTGGGGCGATTCGACCAGCACGCGTTCGGCGAGCGCCAGCTCCATCGACTCGAGCACCTCGTCGGCGCTCGCCTCGAGCACGTGCGCGAGCACATCGAGCTCGACCTCAGGACCAAGGACCGCGCTGGCAGCCAGCGCCTGCCGCGCGGGGTCGTCCAGTCGGCGCAGCCGACGCAGCAGAAGGTCCTTCACGCTCTCGGGCAGGGCCAGCTCGAGGTCGCCGTCAATGTGACGGACCACCTCCTCGACGAAGAACGGATTGCCCTCTGTCCGCCGGGCCACCGCGTGGACAACCGCCTCCGCCAGCTGTATGCCGCGATCCTGGATCAACACGGCGACGTGGTCCGTATCGAGCCCGGCCAGGGACACCATCGTGAGCGCGCGTGCTCGTCGCAGCTCGGCGAGCGTGTCAGAGAGAGGGTGGCCCTCCGGCACCTCCGTCTCCCGGTAGGTGCCGACGATCAGCAGCGGCGCCTCCCCGACGGCTCGGGCGACGTACCTGAGCAGCATGAGGGTCGAAGCGTCTGCCCAGTGCATGTCGTCGAGGACGAGGATCGTTGGCCGGCTGCCTGCGATCTCGCGCAGCAGCGACGCGACGGCATCGAACAGCTCATACCGCTCGCCCTCGCCCGAAGTCTCGGCACGGTCGTGCACCGTCGGGCCCTCCGCCGGGGCGAGCTCAGGCACGAGCTTGGCGAGGATGGCGCGGCGCGGGCCGATCTGCAGGAGCAGCTCATCCGGCGGGCACGAGGACACGTAGTGACGGAGGGCTTCGATGAACGGTTGGTAGGGGGCGAGCGTTTCCTCGGTGCTGCGGCCCAGCAGAATGGCGGCGCCGGAGGAATGGGCGCGTGCGCAGAACTCGGCGACCAGCCTGGTCTTGCCGATGCCGGGATCGCCCGCCACGACGATCGCCGTGGCCCGGCCGGCCCGCACCTGCTCCCAGGCCCTCTGGACAGCATCCATCTCAGCGTGCCGACCGACGAACGTTCCCTGGGGGAGGTGCAGTTCTGCCGGCAGCGGAATCGGCTGCTCGCCGATCCGCTCCCAGCCGAGCTCGCACGCGCCAACGGGCTGGGTGAGGCCCTTCAGCGACAGCTCGCCAAGCGGGCGGAACGAAAAGCCACCCCGGCCACCGATCAGCTGTCGCACGAGCTCGGAGGCGAGAATCTCGCCGCCCTTCGCGCGGTCGCACAGACGCCTGGCCACCACCACCGAGGTGCCGAAGTAATCGTCCTCGTCGCGGATCGGCTCGCCCACATGCAGGCCGATCCGGACACTGAGGGGCACGCTCCCCTCGCGGCGGTTGCGCCGGTCGACGGCTCGCTGGATCCCAATCGCGCAGGCCGCCGCGTCGAGGCTCGAGGCAAAGGCGACCATCAGTCCGTCGCCGAGGCTCTTCACCTCCTGGCCGGCATGGCTCAGGGCGACCTCGCGCAGGAGACCGAAATGGACGCGACGCAGCTGCTCGGCCTGCTCGTCACCGAGATTGTCGAGGAGCTCGGTCGAGCCGACGAGATCGGTGAACAAGAGGGTCACTGTCCCGGCCGCCGAGGTCGGCGGGGCTACCGGGACCGCAGGCTCGCGGGCCGCCGATCTGTCTTCGGCACCAGAGCCGCGCAGTTGTTCGGCCAGCGCTCTCGTGATCGGCGATGGCGCGATCCGCAGCTCGGCGCGGAGCCGATCTGCATACCGGTTGTATGCGACGAGCGCCGCGGCGCGGTCCCCGGTCGCCGCGAGCCGGGACATGAGCGCGCGCTGAGCCTCCTCGCTGAGGGGGTCGAGTGCGACGATCCGGCGGGTGTGGGCGAGAGCGGCTTGCAGGTCCCCGGCGTTCTGCGCCCGGGTCGCGAGCTCGCCGAGGACGTCCCCGACCTTTTGGCGCCATTCGTCGCGGGCGACGAGCACCCAGTCGTCGTCGAGACCTGGGAGCAGGTCCCCGCGCCATAGCTCCATGGCCTCCTCGAGACGGTCCGCGTCACGGAGGCGTTCGAACTCGGCGACATCGGTCTCGACGTCGTCCGTCAGCCCAGTTGACTCGCGCGTCGCGATCAGGTAGCGATCTGCTTGGGGCCCGAGCGACCGGCGCAGCGCCGCGAGCGCGCTCCGCAGGCTGGTGCGTGCGCTTTCGTCGAGCACGTCGGGCCAGAAGCGTGCGGCCAGCTGAGGTCTCGGATGGGGCCTGCGGTCGAGCGCCAGCAGACCCAGCAGCGAGCGAGCCCGGCGGCTGGCGGGGAGGTCGATCGGGACTCCGTCGAGCTCGAGCCCGAGGTCTCCGAGCAACCGGACGTGAAGCATGGGCGTAGCGTAAAGCGCAGTCACGCGCAGAATTCGCGCTGCTTACACGAGGCGCTCACGCGAGGAAGAGAGAGTGGGATCGTCACGATTGGACGAGGAGACCGGGATGAGCGTCATCGACAGATCACTTGCTGGACAACGGAGCACGCGCGAGCAGACCCGGGCGCGGTACCCGGATGAAACGGGCCTTGTCGACCGAGACGGGGTGAAGGTCTTCTGGGAGCGCTACGGAGACGGCGAGCCAACGGTTCTGTTGCTGCCGACCTGGTCGATCGTCCACTCGCGCAGCTGGAAGGCGCAGATACCGTACCTCGCCCGCCATTTTCGGGTGATCACGTTCGACGGCCGCGGGAACGGACGCTCTGACAGACCTCGGGATCCGGGCGCCTATACCGCGGACGAGTTCGCCGCAGACGCGCTAGCGGTGATGGATGCCACCGGCACGCCGCGGGCGGTGTTGGTGTCGCTGTCTCGCGGCGCCGAGCGGTGCCTGCTGCTTGGAGCGGACCACCAGGATCGGGTCGAGGCGATGGTGTTCATCGCGCCTGCCGTGCCGTTGCCGCCGAGCGCGCCGCGCGCCGGCGCCGAGTCCGAGTTCATAAAGCCGCGCGATTCGTACGAAGGGTGGGGAAAGTGGAATCGCAACTACTGGCTGGAGCACTACGCGGAGTTCGTGGAGTTCTTCTTCTCGCAGGTGTTCACCGAGCCGCACTCGACCAAGCAGCGCGAGGATTCGGTCGGCTGGGCGCTGGAGACCGATGCGGAGACACTCGTCGCAACCCAGCTCGCCGAACGG